>JAWOFY010000270.1:0-8160 GCA_046497285.1 Candidatus Hydrogenedentota bacterium | reverse complement strand
GGCCTTGATGAAATAGGTGTTACCTGCCACATGCTCTAGATCCAGTGCCATTTCCAAAGGAGATTCCGGTGTATGAGGCGGTTGGCCGGCGTGCCGCCCACGCTATCAGGGAAATACTCACGGTTCAGATCCTCGTCAAGGATCCATAATTTGTCCGAGCTGCCGCCCGGCGAATGCTGGTGATAGGTTATGACCCACAGGCGATCCTGCCATTTCACAACCGCGCCCACCCCGCACTCGCCACCGTCCCGAGTGAACATGGTGAGATGCGGATACCGCCCGCTGACCCGGAAATGCCCTGAATTATCCGCCCGCGCCTGGACACCGGCTTGGCACAGGTTCCCGGCAAAACCCAAGCCAGCGCTTGCCGCCGCGGTGGCCGCCAAGAATTGACGGCGCGTCAAATCCCTTGAAGATCTTTTCGTCATTCAGCCCCCAGTGGTGTGAGATTCGGTGTTCAGTTAGCCCAGTGTAGTTCAATAGGCACTAGAATCTCATAAGGGCTGTGCGGTTTTCCAGGGGACCACCTTTGGTCCCCGGTCTGCCGCTACGCTTTTCCCCGATATCCGTCGATGGACCACCTGTTGTCGCGGCACACGAAGTACAACGCCGCCACGGTCACTAGGATGTAGTTGATGTTATTGGCGGTGGTGGGGGGATTCCCCATGACGTTGGTCCCGAGGGACAGCATGATAAGCAGTATGCCCGCCACGGTAAGCATCGGCTTTGTGAAGATCCCCACAATGAGCGCCGCGCCGAGAAGCACTTCAATATAGGGCAACACATAGGCAAAAGGAGCCACGAGAATGACCGGCAAGTAGGTATCCTCGAAATTCCCGATCATGCCCTGTGCTGCGGCGACAGGACCGCCGGCAATCTTGTTGACTCCGGCGAAGAAGAACAAGACGCCGAGGCCCACGCGCAACAACAGGGCTGACACGGCTTCAAAAGGAAAAGGTTTGTTGTTTCCGCTCATTGTAACGGCTCCTTTGGTAATGTTTACTCAGTATCTATGGGTTAGTAGTCACAAACTGCGCGGTTTAATCTATCGCGAACGGCGGAGAAGATATTGTCGCTGTGATTGGCCGCCTCCCCCACCAGCGCCGGGTGATAGTCGTCATTCCGTCTGAGATGGCGGAAATCTGCTTCCGTCACCACGCCGTCTTACAGAGTAAACTCCACGTTATGCTAAACAAGGGCCGAGAGAGGGGATATTCCGCAGGTGGAGTCTGGATCGATGGGAGCGGCTTCAGGGAAATCGAACAAAGCGGCCGGTCATTGGCTTTTGAATAGGAAGAGGTAGTGAAGCGTTCAAGCGTCTTTAGGGAGGCTTGTCTGAGGGCGATAGGCTGGGTGCGAGCGGCTTTATTCAGCGCGCCGATGGGGATTTCTTTCCATAAGGTATCCCGTTCAACCGATGGGGGGCGGATGGGAGATAGGCATTACCACAATGTCCCTTTGACGATGGGGACGCGAATTTCAAACCGCGTTCCCCCTGTTTCCATGCTATTGTACGAGACGGTTCCGCTGTGAGCGGTGATAATCCGGTGGACGATGGCGAGCCCCAGGCCGGTGCCTCCCTCCTTATGGGTGACGAAAGGTTTGAACAAGTTCTGATCGGGAGGCGCTTGAATGCCGGCGCCGTTGTCATACACTTCGAAGAGCATATCCGCGTCCACCCGGTGAACCGCGATCAACACCCTCCCGCTATCCGGCTCGACGGCGTCGATGGCGTTATTGACCAAGTTGGAGAGCGCCTGGGCGATGCGGCTTGGATCGGCTTCCATCTCGGGAAGTCCGCTTGGCACATCTTCCTCCAGCTCCACCCCTTTGTCTGCCGCCTTTTGCTGGCACAGGCGCAGGGTTCGCGCGACGATCATCTTAGGATGGCAGCGGGTAATCTCGATCTGGAACGGCCGGGCGAAACCGAGAAACTGGCTGATGGTCCGTTCCAGATGGGCGGCCTCCTCGAAAATGGTCTGAGCTGTGTCGTGGAGGTCCTGATCATCCGCTTTGCGCAGCAGCCATTCCGCCATTCCACTGATTACCATCACAGGGTTTCGCAGTTCATGGACTACCCCAGCCGTCAGCTCACCTAACGAGGCCAACTGCCGGTTAAGTTCCGCGGCCCGCTCGATATTGCGGCGCTCCGTCATGTCCGTGAACAAGAAGATGACGCCGTTGAACGCATCGGGGCCGTCCAGCAAAGAGGCCGACAAGCCGATCTCCCGCTTTTGTCCCTTGGCTACCTCAACGACAATTTCCCGCCGCGAGATGGACTTCTGGGCGGTCATGACCTCGCGCATCACCTCCATGAACGGCCGGGCAATGGGCAGATCCTCAATGTGGACGCCCGGCGCGAAATCCGACTGATTGGCGTTGAGGAAGCCGCACGCAGCGGGGTTGGCGATGAGGATGCGGGCTTCGTTGTCAAGCGCCATGACGCCGCTAGGAAGACTGTGGATGATCTGATTCGCGTAGTCGCTCATCGCTGGGGCGAGGGCTTTTTCGCCGTCACCCCATGGGCTGCCGCGCTCTTGTTCCATATGTGGCGTCCTTGGCAGTGTCGCACATGATTTGAACTCCTTCCGCGGCCTTACAAACCGAAAAGCAATAGCGGCGCGCGGGGGAGTCATGCGGGCAGGCTCCCCCCCCTGCAAAGCGGTAAAGAAAGGGAAGCACAATCACATGGTTTGGGTATACTCCCTTGGCGAAGGGCTGTCCTAAAGGGTTAATCAGAACCGTTGGGCCGTATCGCCTAACTGGAGGTCCTATCGGCCGGTTCGGCCAACAACTTAAGCTCGGTTCTTGCTGAGCGCCGTGGCGATAGCAGCGAACTCCGCGAGCGTAAGGGTTTGCGGACGGCGGGAGGGATCAATGCCAACCTCAGACAGGGCGTCCAAGGCGGCGTCCCGGTCAATACCGAGTTCCGGCGCCTTGCCCAGCGTGTTGCGCAGGGTTTTGCGCCGCTGCCGGAAGGCTTTGTGGATGATGCCGAAGAGAAGGTTTGGGGTAAGGTCGGGGTACAAGGGCGTCTCGCGGTTGCGTAACCGTACGACGCAACTGTCCACTTTGGGCATGGGTCGGAAGCATGTCTTGGGAACATGATGGACGATATCCACCTCACTGTAGTACTGGGCGGCCAAGGCCAAGACGCCGTAAGACGCGGTGTTGACTTCGGCGCACAGACGCTCGGCCACCTCGGCCTGCACCATGACAATCATGCGGTCGAAGTGGAGTGAACTCTCCCAGAAGTGGAAGAGAATGGGCGTGGTGATGTAATAGGGAAGGTTCGAGGCCATTTTCAGGCGGGTGTGGCCGGGCAAGTATTCCTCCGCCAACTTGCGCGGTTCGTGGTTGAGGACGTCGCCCCGGAAGAGGCGGATGTTCTCCACGGCGCCGAAACGGTCTTCCAGGCACGGCATGAACGAGGGGTCAATCTCGATGGCCAAGATCCGCCGTGCGAGGGGATAAAGCTTTTCGGTCAACGCGCCCAGCCCTGCGCCGACCTCGATGATGTCATCCTCCTCCGACAGGGCGGCGGCGTCCACCATGATACGGTTGATGTTGTCGTCCAGCAGCAGGTTTTGGCCGAGCTGCTTCTTGAACCGGATATTGTATTCCCGGCACATGTCTTGCAAACGCATGAAATCACCTCTCAGGCGTCATTGCCCGATTCTTCGGCGGATGGTTGAAGGGGGGGGGGGCAATATCTCACCCCACGGCGCTACGGCTTTCCAAATCGCCGGACAAGGCGGCATGTCGGTTGTTTACATCCCCCTTATCCCCCTTCAAAGGGGGAACCGCTCGTACCGCCGGCATCTTGCCGGCATATATCGCTACCTGGAAGGTAGCCGTACGCTTTCCCCTTTGAAGGGGGCTGGGGGGATGTTGTTCCCTGTAACAGCGTCCAGATCCGGCCATTTGGGGGATAGACGAAATTCACGTAGCGCCGTGGCGTGAGTTTTTTGTGCGCGGCTTTGCGCTAAGGTCTACCTTACGCCTTGGTTGCGGAAGAGATAGACGCCTTCCTTGCCCGGCGCGATGATGTCCTTCCAGCCGTTGCCCGTGATGTCCTCGACCCAGAAGTAAATCCCCGCGCCACTAGCTTCTTCCGGCGGGCCGTAATCAATGGTGACGCGCTCGAAGGCGCCGCCGTTGATCTTGAAGTAATAGAGGCCGACGGGATCGTCCGCGCCCGGGTCGGCGCCGTCATGGGCCCAGTAGCGCTTGCCGGTGATGAGGTCGAGCTCGCCATCGTTATCAATGTCCGCCAGGCGAAGGTCGTGGTACTGGGAGCGATCGGGGTCGATCATGTGCTTCTCCCAGCGCCGGTTTCCGTCCTCATCCAGCTTTTGCTCCATCCAGTAGAGGCCGTAGTCATGGCCCTCGCCCACAATGAGGTCGTTCAGGCCGTTGCCATTGACGTCGTGGACCTTGATGGGCACGCTGGCCGAGCCTAGATCAAAGTCAGCATGGAACGCCCATTCGTCTTCCATTGGATTCTCGGGGTGCTCGAACCAGCCATTGGCTGACACGAGATCGCCCCGGCCATTGCCCGTTATATCGCCAAAGCCGAGACCATGACCTGTGTCCTGGGTGTTGATGGTGTGTTCCTCGAACTCGCCGGTCCCCCGGCCGTCTTCATCGCGAACCAGCCGAAAGATGCGCTGCGGATTATTGGGCGTGTTGGGCGCGATCTCGACATGGCCGTCGCCGGTGATGTCCCAGAAGCACGGACGTTCGACATTGCCTATCGTGGCGATGTCGTGAGTTTCCCACTCCACCGGCTCGCCCTCGGGATTCTCCCGCCAACGCACGCTTTCGTTAAACCACCCGCCCGTGACGATGTCCATGTAGCCGTTGCCGTTTACGTCCATGGGATAGTCCGCGAACGAATCGTAATACGTGCCTTCTTGCCGGATGTCCGTGATCTTGTGCTGGGTCTCGAAGTCCGGCCCTTCAAACCAGTACTCGCCCGAAACGATATCCTTGACGCCATCGTTGTTGATATCGACGGCCGAGGCGGTCTCGTAGGTCCCCTCTCCCAACTGCTGGCGCTCGAACCACACTTCGCCGTTGCCCTCCGGGGCCCCAAAGGCCGCCGCTGTCATCATGATCAAAGTACGCACCATTGGATGGATCTCCTATCTCGTTAGGGTTTCCGCAGGCAAGGCCGCCCGCGCCAGGGGTGTTTCACTGCTTCGCCAGCCCGCACAGGAATCGAATGTAGGTCTCGATGCCTCGGAAGAAGTTGGGGAGATGATGCTTCTCGTTTGGGCCGTGGATGCCGTCGCCGGGCATCGCGCCACCCAACATGACCGTGTCCACGCCCAGCTTGGTCTGGAGCAAGTGAACAATGGGAATCGTACCGCCTTCCCTTCGGAACACCGGGGGAACGCCGAACACGTCCTCCAATGCCTTTTGGGCCACCTTCATGGTTGGGGCGCGCCTATCCATGATGGCGGCGGGCGCGTGGGTCATCTCCCGCACCTCCCACGTAATGGACCCCGGAGCGTTCCGCCGCATGTATTCGCAGAGTTGGCCGTAGACTTCGCCGCTATCTTGATCCGGCACGAGCCGCATCGAGATCTTGGCCAAAGCCGTGGCGGGGAGAACGGTCTTGCTGCCGGTCCCCGTGAACCCGCTCACGAGACCGTTCACGTCGAGCGTGGGACGTGCGCCGATCCGTTCAGGCACGGTGTAACCGCTTTCGCCCCAAAGGGCGGGAGCGCCTGTCATTTCGAGCCATTCCGTGTCAGAATGCGGCAATCTCGCCATGGATTCCCGTTCATCGGGCTCCAATTCGCGCACGTTATCATAGAACCCCGGCAGGGTCACCCGGCCTTCCGCGTCATGCATGCCCGCGATGAGTTCACACAAGGCCTGCGCCGGGTTGTGAACGGCGCCGCCGAAGAGCCCGGAATGGAGGTCTTTTTCCGGACCGCGGACTTCTACCTCAAAGTAGGCGAGGCCCCGCAACGCATAGGTGATGGCGGGCGTATCGGGCGCGTGGATGCCGGAATCGCAATTGAGCACCCCATCGCAGCTTAGCATGTCCGAGTGGGCGTCGATAAAGGCGCCGAGGTGAGGGGAGCCCACCTCCTCCTCGCCTTCGAGCAGAAACTTGATATTGACAGGCAGATCCCCTTGTGCGCTCAAGGCGTCCACGGCCCGCAAGATGGCGGTGATCTGGCCTTTCATATCGGATGCGCCCCGCGCATGGATGTCTTCGCCGCGGATGACGGGCTCGAAGGGCGGAGAGTCCCACTCGTCCAAGGGATCCGCGGGCTGGACATCGTAATGGCCGTAGATCAAGACGGTGGGACGTCCCTCAGCGCGCAACCAGTGGCCATACACGATGGAATGCCCATCGGTGGGGAAGATCTCCACGTCCTCCATCCCCAGCCGGCGCAGTTCCTCGGCGAGCCATTGCGCCGTGCGCTGCACATCCGGCGCGTGTTCGGGCAGCGTCGAGATGCTCGGCATGCGTAAGAGCGCTTGAAGCTGTTCCAGGTGGGCCTCGCGCTGGGCGCGGGCGTATTGGCAAGCCTGTTCGGCAAGTGGCGGCATGACAATTGGGGTCCTTTCAGGCCATTACTGCGTTTTGGTGAGACGTCCTCTTCTTGCGGAGCGTTGCGTCACGATGAGCGCGCAACCAGAGAGACGGTGTATTTATCGTCTGTATTCCGATGGGCCAAACACCACGTATAGGCCCGCAGGTCTGTCGAGCGCGCTGTAGGTCTCTCTTTCAGCATTGAAGCGCGCTCCTTCCACCGGCCGCCAGCCGTCACTAGGATGGTGGTAATAGAGCCGAAGCTCCTCCATATGCTCTTCGTCACATACCCCGGAAGGCAAGCGCGCGCTTATGCTCGCGCGCACGCCGACCCCCTCGGGATGATGCTCCAATCGCACGTATTCCGTGAAGGCGGCCAAGCCTTCCGGAGGCGGCGAAGGCGGTTGGTTGGGAATGGCCACACGCGCTTGGATGGCGGTGTTGGCTTGCACATGGAACGTGGCCTCCCTCTCAGGCGCCCTCACCTGAATGTTACGGCCCCATTGAACCGGGCCAACCGCCTTGTAATCCTCGTCGGGTTGACCGCCGGACGTTTCTTGTTCTTGCTGCGCCCGCAGCCGCGCCGCGGCCTCTTTTCCTTCTTCGTCGGTGAATGCGAAGTGGCGCCGGGGCCCTTCTTGCGGCGAGCTGTCATCGTCAGGCGTATACTGAATGACGGGATCCCGTTCTTCCTGACGGGCTTGTTCCTCCGCTTGCGCTTGCCGGCGCTGCTCGGCCATGGCCTCGTCTTCGGGCCGGCTGAACTGAATGCGCTGTTCAGAGGCGGGCTCTTCGTCTTCCGGTGGGGTGAACTCGATGACCGGTTCCCGCTCCTCGGCTTCAGGCGTTCTGAACGCTTCCGCCTCCTCAGGCGGCTCCTGAGCGCCGGGTTCGGTGTCCGCGGGCGCATCGGGGGCATCGGGGCGCTGCGCTAGTTTCTCGGGATCGTCTTCGGCTATGGGGTCCTCGCGTGGCGTCAGGATGGACCCCCTCTGGGAGGGCGTCAACGTGTCTTCCCCGTCCTCTACCGGATCGCTGGCCCCTTCAAACACCCGAAAACGGTCGTCATCGGACAGATCCGTCAAGGACACCCCTTCTCTGGGCTCGCCGGCGGGTTCAATGTGCATGTGCGAGCCGCCAGGTTCTTCGGATTGTTCCATGCCTTCGTCTTCGATCAAAGGACTGACTTCTTCACCCGGCGCCACGGGTGGCGCGAGATCTTCCATCCCGCCTTCCAGCGAGAAGGGGCCGGCATGGTCTTCGGGATCGATCTCCATGGGTTCGGCGGGATCCCAATCGGGGTCGCGTGGCGTGACGCCAAACCGGCTCCCCACCTCGACCTCGGGCCTCCGAAGAAACGCGTCCGGTCCCAGCACGGCGAACGTCTGCGCCCCTTGCTCCCGCGCGGAAACCGTGCGAATTTCCGATTGGTTATCTTGTAGCTCGGCAGGCCGCCATTCGCCCGAGGCGTCACACACCCAAATCCCTAGATACGGAAAATGACGATTCTCGGCCAATGTCTCCGGGATGAAGACATCGACATCCACCATGAACGGCGCCTCAGCGCGCGCGGTCTCCAGTTCCGCGAACAGACTGAATGCGGC
>JAWOFY010000248.1:0-6931 GCA_046497285.1 Candidatus Hydrogenedentota bacterium | reverse complement strand
CGAGAAGGCCATCGCCTGGGTCGAGAAGCAACACGCCATCCAGTTGGCCGAGCAACAGCGGGCCGCGATCCGCAAGGCGGCCCAGGCGCGCGTGATGGTCATTACCGGCGGACCGGGCACGGGCAAGACGACCGTGTTGAACAGTCTCTTAAGCATCTTCGAGAAGAAAGGGCTGCAAATTCTTTTGGGCGCCCCAACCGGCCGGGCGGCCAAACGCATGGAAGACGCCACGGGCCGTTCCGCGCGCACCCTGCACCGGCTGCTCGAATTCAGCCCGGCTCAGGGTGAGTTCGTGCGCAACGCCGACAACCCGCTGGACGCGGACCTCGTGGTTGTGGACGAGGCCTCCATGATCGACACGCGGCTCATGGCGTCGCTCCTCGGCGCGCTAGCGCCGGGAACGCGTCTTTTCCTAGTGGGCGACGTCGACCAGTTGCCCTCGGTGGGCGCGGGCCATGTGCTTTTCGACATCATCGCGAGCAATACCGTGCCCGTGATCTGGCTGGACACCGTCTTCCGGCAGGCAGCCCAGAGCGGGATCGTTAGCAACGCCCACCGCATCAACCAAGGCGCCTACCCCGAGTTCAACACCACCGACTTTTTCTTCGTCGAACGCCTCGACCCCGCCAAGGCGCGGGACACGGTTGTGGAACTCGTGACCCGGCGCATGCCCCAAAAGTTCGAGTTGGACCCCGCCAAGGACATTCAAGTGCTGACGCCCATGCACCGGGGCGAGGCCGGCGTGGCGCGGCTCAATGAAGTCATGCAAGACGCTCTCAACCCCCAGGGCGAGGCTGTCCCTCGCAAGAGCTTCCGCGTGGGGGACAAGGTGATGCAAACGCGCAACAACTATGAGCTGGACGTGTACAACGGCGACGTCGGCACGGTGGCGCTTGTTTCAGAAGAGGTCAAGGAGGTGCAAGTCGATTTTGAGGACCGCTCCGTGTTGTACCGGTTCGAAGATCTCGACGACCTGATGCTGGCCTACGCCGCGACCGTTCACAAGGCGCAGGGCAGCGAATACGCCGCCGTGGTGCTCCCTTTGCTGCCCCAACATTACATGCTGCTCCAACGCAACCTTGTCTACACCGCCATCACCCGGGCCAAGCGCATCGTCATCATCGTGGGCGCCCCCAAGGCCCTCCGCCGCGCCCTTCACAACAACCGCGTCGCCCAACGCCATACTCGCCTCGCCGATCGCCTCCGCCACGCGCTGCCCACACTCTCCAACGAACCCGTCCGTTGAGGGGCCGCCCCGAGGTTTTGGCGCCGTTTCGCGCCTCGTTTCAATGCCAATGTTCCCAGCGCTGCGGCCACAGATCCACCCCATCCACCCTCCTCATCCATCTCCTTTGCCGAAAGCTTGAAGGTTCGATGGGGGCTGTCGTGTGTATTGGCGCCCGGCTAGAGGCCCGGCCAAAAACCGGGTCTTTTGGCCGGGCCTCTAGTCCAGTGCGGTGGGAATTCCCAGTACCGTATTGATCACAAGTTGGATGTCCTGCGCGTTGACGTCGTCGTCCTCGTTCACATCGGCATCGTAATCCGGGTCAATGGGAAGGCCCAACACCGCATTGATCACAAGCTGGATGTCGCTTGCGTTCACATGGCCATCGCGATTCACGTCGGCGCCATGATACTCGTCGCCGGGGGTACGCGAGGCCGGAGTGGCGAAAGCGGCCATGAACCCGCCTTGCAGTTCGTAGTCTCCGCCGGAGGCCGAGTGGGGGGCCGATTGGCCGATGGTTCCCGCGAGTTCATAATCGCCGCCCGCGCTGCGGGTTTCGCCGCCGCCCGCGATGGAATGCCAGTCGAGGTTGTATTCGCCCTGAGCCGTAACGGTATCGCCGGGCAGGCTCAGGGCCAGCATGACCAGCAATGCGCCGCACATAGTCCACTTCATGACAGCCTCCTTTGGCGGCCGTAACCGGCGCCAATGGCCAGCGCCGTCAGCAGGGCGCCGCCCGTCATGCCCGCGAAGCCGAAGCCGCGGGCCGGTTCCCGTTCGAGGTCCGCCAGCCGGTCTTCAAGCGCCTCCATCTGCGCGGCTTGTACGGCGATGGTTTGCTTCTGCTCCTCGACCACTTCGTGCAAGCCTTGGATGGCGGCCAGCGAGACCCCGGCGGTATCCACGGTGGAGATGCTCGTCTCGTCATTGCCCAGGCCGAACAGGCGGTGGAAGTCCTGGGCCATCGGGCCCATGTGGCGCTGGTCTTCGGCCTGGTTGTGATAACGCCAGGTGGTGATGGGCAGGTCCGCTACCTTGGTGAGTACCTCGCGGGAATCCACGGATTCCAGCGCCGTCTTCTCGTTTCGGTCCGAGCTGTTCACCCAGTTGCCCCCGGTGCTTAAGTAGCCGCCGGTGGACGTATTGATGAACCGCCCGCTCGGGATGCTCGGGTTGTGGTTGGTCCCGAACCAAATCCCGTTGCCCGCCTGAACAGAGAATGTATCTGCGCCGGGCGAGCGGACGGAGTAACCGAAGCTGTCAGCCCACACGAAGGCGCCGTCGTGGTTTTCCTGGACAGTCGCCAGCAGGCCGGCGGCGAAGGAGTAATCACCGGCGGCCCTGTTACCCGAGCCTCCGGCGACCGTCGCGTAGTCTCCGCTAACGGTGTTGACCTCGCCTCCGCCCACCGTGGAGCGCGCCCCGCTGGCGATGTTCGAACTCCCTCCGGCAATCGTGGAGAGCAATCCGCTGGCCCTGTTACCCGAGCCTCCGCCGACCGTCGCGTAGAGTCCACTGGCGATGTTGCGCTCGCCTCCGCCGACCGTCGCATAGTCTCCGCTGGCGGTGTTGACCCACCCTCCGCTGACCGTGGCTTGGGCTCCGCTGACCGTGTGGTCCAATCCGCCGCCAATGGCGGCGTAGGCGCCGCTTACCTCGTGTGCGGACTCTTCCTGGCCCCCTCCCGCGATAACGGCGCCAACGACATCGCTGGCGACGGTGTTGCCGCTGTAGCCGCCAATAATGTTGGGGCTGGCCTCGTTGGATTCCATGCGGAGGACGCGCCCGCCGTGCGCGTGCAACTCGATGGGCCCATCGTCCGAACCGATCCACCCGGTCGCCTTGACGTTGCCGTTGACGTGTAAGCCTTCATCAGGCGAATCCGTCCCGATACCCACGTTGCCTTGGGTGTACACCGCGTTATCGCCAACCAGCGAAAAGGGCGACGCGCCTTCTGGGCCCTGCGGTCCGGGATCACCCTGGGGTCCTTGCGGCCCTTCAGGGCCAGGCTCGCCTTGGGGTCCTGCCGGTCCTTCGGGGCCAGGCTCGCCTTGGGGTCCTTGTGGGCCAGGTTCACCCTGGGGTCCTTGGGGTCCCTCTGGTCCGGTCTCCCCTTGCGGTCCCTCTGGTCCGGTCTCCCCTTGCGGTCCTTCGGGGCCAGGCTCGCCTTGGGGTCCTTGGGGTCCCTCTGGTCCGGGCTCACCTTGGGGGCCTTGCGGCCCTTCTGGTCCGGCCTCCCCTTGGAGGCCTGCCGGTCCTTCGGGTCCCGGCTCACCCTGGGGGCCTGCCGGTCCTTCGGGGCCAGGCTCACCTTGGGGGCCTTGCGGGCCAGGTTCACCCTGCGGTCCTTCGGGGCCCGCATTGCCGGCCAGGGCAAAGTGGGCGTAAGGCGCGGGTTGGAGGGGTTGGCGCGGTTCAAGGCGCGCCCCGTTCACGGTGATTTCCAGCCAGCGTTCGCCTCCATCGAAGGCGTCCTCGCCAAAGTCCAGATCCACCGTGAACAGCCCATCGCTCAAGACGAGGTCGTCCACCACCAGCGGCGGCCCAACTTGCTCCGAGCCTTCAGCGCTTTCAAACAGCCGGAACTCCACGTCTACCGGCCCCTCGGCGGGGTCGCCCGCCTCCATCAACCGCCCTTGATAGGTAATCGCGGTATCCCTATCCTGAGCTGAGACCTCCGGCGTTGGCCAGACCAACAGCAGTGTCAACCCAAGGACCCAACGTCCACCTCTCGTCAACTTAGCACGCGGCTTCATTGTTATTCCTCCATTGAAACGTAAGCATGGCTCTGCCCAACGGTCCACCTCACTATCGGTATGACCCGTATGCCGCTTTCACCCGGAACTCCATTGCTGCAACCGGCAGAGGTAGTCAGGCGGGATACGCCGTCCCAGAATCGCGCCTCACTATGTCACGGGTCTCCAAGCCTGTATACCTTTATAGGGATTCGATACAGCCCAGGCGCGTTTGTATCTAACACCCTTTTGAACCCGCTTATTTCTATGGGGAGCGAGACGTAGTGTTGCTTGATTTTGGGGGAAACATAGGAAGGCGGCTCGTGGAATGCTTCCTGCGCCAATTCCGCCAAGCCATGGCATGGTTATGGGAGGGGCGCCACGACTGAGTTGCGTGCCAGACAAATGTCTGGTACCATAGCGATATGGCTCAGGACAACGACAGACATAGTGCGCGGGAGCGGGTGTATCGCTTTGTGCGGGAGCGGTTGGCGGAGGGGCGGCCGCCGACGGTGCGCGAGGTGCAAGAGGCGCTCGGGTTTCGCGCGGTGCAATCGGCGCGGGAGCATTTGGAGCGGTTGGTGGCGGAAGGGCGGTTGACGAAGCGCGCGGGCGAGGCGCGGGGATATCGCTTGCCGGAGCCGGACGCGGAACCGCCGGCGGCCTTGGTTCCCGTGCTGGGCCGCGTGCAAGCCGGTGCGCTGACCATGGCGGTGGAGGACATCGAGGGCTACGTCCCCGTCCAGCGCAAGGCGGGGAGCGATTATTTCGGGTTGCGCGTGCAGGGCGACAGCATGACGGGCGCGGGCATTTTGGCGGGGGACATCGTCATTGTGCGGGCGCAACCGTCGGCGGATTCCGGGGCCATCGTGGTGGCGTTGGTGGAGGACGAGGCGACGGTGAAGCGGCTGCGTTTGCGTGGCCGACGCATCGAGCTGCACCCGGAGAATCCCGCGTTTTCCCCCATCACGCCGGAGGAGTGCCGTATCCTCGGCAAGGTGGTCGAGGTGCGCCGCTTTCTGGAAGAAGGGGAGGTCTAATCCATGGAATCGCTCGCCATGCCCAAGGGATGCGAACTCGTCACGGCGCGCGCCCTGCAGGCGGATAAAGCGTTTTCCAGCGAAGACGGCTGGTCTCTCGGCGCGTTGGCGGGCCGCTTGATCGAACTCCGGGACTCGTTAAGCGCGGCGGCGGGCCTCATCGCGGAAGCCCAGCGGCAAGGCGAGCCGGCGGTGTGGATCGGCGTAAGCGGTTCGATTTTTTATCCGCCGGATTTCGCGGAGGCGGGCATCGATTTGGAGGCTCTGCCGGTGGTTCGCGTGGCCGATGAGGCCCAAGTCATGCGCGCCGCCGACACCCTGGTGCGTTCGGGCGGCTTCGCGGCGGCCGTGCTGGATCCGGGGCCTGGCGCGCGCGCGCCCCTCAATGCGCAGAGCCGGCTCGTGGGGCTCGCGAAGCAACACCACACCGCCGTGGTTCTGCTGACGCGCGGGAGCCCCGCCGGCGGTTCCCAGAGCGGGTTGGCGTCGTTGCGCGCCGAAACCATCCGCGAACGTGCGGGATTCGGCCAATTTGCCTGCGAATTGCGCGTGGTGAAAGACAAACGCCGGGGACCGGGCTGGCGCCGCGTGGAGGTGTGCCGTGGACCGGATGGCCTGCATTAACCTGCCCGCGCTGCCTTTGCAAATCCTGTTGCGCGATTATCCGGCCTGGCGCAACGGCCCCGCCGCCGTCGTGGACCGGGACAAGCCTTCGGGCGTCCTGCAATGGGTCAACGAACAGGCCCGCGCCCGGCGCATCCTGCCGGGCATGCGCTACGCCGCCGCGTTGTCCCTGGCGCGCGATCTCCGGGCGGGTGAGTTATCGCCGGAGCGCATTCACGACGAAGTGGAGCGCTTGACCCGGCGGCTTTGGGCGTTTACCCCCGGGGTCGAACCCGCCCCGGACGAGCCCGGCGTGTTCTGGTTGGACGCCAGCGGATTGCAACGGCTGTATCCGGCGCTGTCGGAATGGGCCGCGTCTGTTTATAAGGCCTTGCGGGGGGAAGGGTTCGACTTGACCGTCGCCGTGGGTTTTTCGCGCTTCGGCGTCTACGCGGCGGCGAAGGCCCAGCGGGGAACCATCGTGTTCCGCGACGCCGTTCAGGAGCGGGACGCCGTCCAGCGCACGCCCATGGAGCGGCTGGATCTGGATCCGGCGCTGCATCAGATGCTGGTCAAGCTCGGCGTCCGAACCCTGGGCGAATTCATCGCCCTGCCCGCCGCCAGCGTGCGCCGCCGCCTGGGCGCGCAAGCCTACGCCTTGCACCGCATGGCTCAGGGCGGGGAATGGCATCCCTTGCAGGCGCGCCCCATCCCCGAACCGGCGGAACGGACGGCGGACCTCGAGTATCCCGAGACGCATCACGATCGCCTAATGGCCATCGCCGCGCCCATGATGCGGCGCCTGTTAGAGACCCTGGCGCAACGGCGCGAGATGCTGGAAGCGTTGCATCTCGATTTGAAGCTCGACAACGGCCCGCGCC
This sequence comes from Candidatus Hydrogenedentota bacterium, assembly GCA_046497285.1. Lineage (GTDB taxonomy): Bacteria > Hydrogenedentota > Hydrogenedentia > Hydrogenedentales > SLHB01 > SKRY01. The sequence continues at coordinate 447 of JAWOFY010000248.1, read as the reverse complement.
AGCAAGCACGCCTCGCCCCGGCGTCGCCCACGAACGACGCGAAACAGCTCACGTTGCTGCTCCGGTTGCGCCTGGAAAGCCTCGCCCTGCCCTCGGGCGTGGTGGAGCTGACGCTCCGCGCCGATGGAATCGCCGCGGGGGAGCATCAGTTGAACCTATTTCAGCACGCCCCCCAGCGCGGCCTCGACGTAGCGCAGGAGGCCTTTGCGCGGATCCGGGCCGAGTTCGGGGAGGGGGCGGTGGTGCGCGCGCGCTTGCGAGAGGGGCATCTGCCGGAAGCCGGGTTTACGTGGGAGCCCCTGGACCGCCTCCGCGCGCCCGATCCCGCCCCCGCGGCCCAACGCGTCCTCGTGCGCCGCCTCTACACGCCGCCGGTCAAGCTCCCGCCGCGTCCGCGCCATGAAGCCGGGGGTTGGCTCGTGGGGGGAGCCGCCGAGGGACCGGTCG
>JAWOFY010000246.1:0-9067 GCA_046497285.1 Candidatus Hydrogenedentota bacterium | reverse complement strand
GACCAGACGGTTACGCCCGAGGATCATCAGGGTCTGCTGCACCCCTTGGGCGTCTTCACGTTTGATGACAGCGCCCGTGTCACCGTAAGTAACGACGGAACCGACGGGTACGTGATCATTGACGCCGTGCGGTTTAAGCCGGTGGATTAGCTGCAATCGATTGCATTGAACATCGCCGGGAAACAATAGGGGCCTTGGTTCCGGGAACGCAAATGGGATGGAAATCCCGAAAGAAATTAGGACTTACATTGCTTCGCTCCCGGAACCAAGGCTCGGATAACGTTGGCCTCGTAATCCGTACGGATGCCCCAGTCAGCGCGCCGCCAGACGCGCCTGGAATAGGGCTCTGCATTGAGCACCATCTTCGGGTGTGGTACAGTAATGAAGTAACGCGTCAATGAGGCGTCCGTACACACGGCCGGGGAAGAAGCGGGGAGTTGTAGTAAATAAGGGTGGACGAGGAGACCAGGATAAATGGCGGAACATATCCAGACGCTCAAGCACAACGCGTATCGCTTGTTCGCTATTGGGATGGCGCAAGTGGCCTCGCTCGCCTCAGGATGGTATGCTGAAATGGGCGGGTTCGACACCGACCGTCAGGCATTATCGGGGGACTGGGAGACGGTAGGCAATGACCTCTGGGCGGCGATCGAAAAAGAAAAGACACCAAGAGATTGAAACGCATGCCGGTGAGAATCAATCCGCCGAGAAGTCCGAGTCCACATCTCAGGACCCGAGGCAGCTCTCCCAGCGCAGCCTCGGGATCATCCAACAGTATCACTATCAAGGCCCCCTCCCGCCAGCGAAAGCTTTGCGCGAGTACGGTGATATCGACCCCTCCTTCCCGGAACGGTGCATACGGATGGCCGAGCAAGAGCAGCAGCACCGGCACGACATCCAACGCAAGAAGGTTGACGCGGAAGTCGCGAGCATCAGGCGGGGCCAATTGGGGGCTATCGTGTTGGGGCTTGTGGCGTTAATCGCGGCGGTCCCCGTGGCAATTTGGAGCAACGCAGCCGCGGGTGTTTTTGTCGCTCTCTTCGGTATGGTCTCGGTCATGGCCCGTGTGTTGATGGGCATGCGCGCGGATCGGCCCGAGAAGGACGAGGAAGAAGAATCCTCCGAGCAGAACGACGCATGAAACGCTCGTCCGCCCAGCTTCGGGACTGCGGATTCGCCTGCACGGCATTTGCCACCTCCTCCACTCCGACGCCCCACCTGATAGCGCAAGTTCCGGCCCCAGGCAACCGCTTACCGCCAGCCACACTGCGCGACGCCGTCCGGTTCAACCCCGTCGAACAGTTTCCGGGAGTATCGCCCGCACGCTATCCCCTGAGGGTTCAACCACCGGCTACCACCTGTCATTCCGACGGAATGGATTTATTTGTGACAGCATTTTAGGCTACGTCAGACGAAATTGGGGCATTCACCATTTACGGACTGAACAGATACTAGCATAAACTAACAAAGGGGAGCTTGGCGCCATGTTAAATCATATGAGGTGTTGGCTAGGGCTGGCGTTGGCGGGGTGCGTCGCCTTTCAGGCGGGCGCGATGAGCCTGTGGTACGAGGCCCCTGCGGAAGAATGGCTAGAAGCGCTGCCCATCGGCAACGGCGCGATGGGAGCCATGGTATTCGGAGGCGTGGAGCACGAACGCATCCAGTTCAATGAGGACACGCTCTGGACCGGCCAACCGCATGATTACGCCCATGAAGGGGCGGCGGAGTACTTGGAGGATATCCGCGAGCTTCTCTGGGCGGGGGAGCAAGGCGAGGCGGAAAGCTTGGCGATGGAGCATTTCATGTCCCAGCCCTTGCGCCAACAAGCCTATCAGCCCTTCGGCGATCTCCATCTCCATTTCGAGGGCCATGAGGATGCCCAAGAGTACCGGCGCGAACTGGACCTGGAACACGCCTTGGCCACCACCCGCTACCGCATCGGCGAGACGGCCTTCACGCGAACCGTCTTCGCAAGCTACCCCGATGACGTAATCGCCGTGCGCATCGAGGCGGATGAACCGGGCGCGATAAGCTTTACGGCGGCGTTGTCCAGCCCCCACGCGGAACCGGAGGATTGGGCTAAGGTGGAGACCGCCGCCGTTGACGAGAAGACCCTTGCATTGCGGGGCCAGCTAATGGGCTCTTTTCATGAGATGGACAGCGCCCTGCGCTTTGAAGCCCGCTTGCAAGCCACTGCCGAAGGCGGTGAGGTTACGGCGGACGATGACGGCATTACCGTGACAAACGCGGACGCAGTCACCCTCCTGTTAACCGCCGCCACGAGCCACGTGAGTTTCGACGACATTAGCGGCGATCCCGGCGCCCGGTGCGCGGAAACCTTCGCCGGCATCGAAGGGGAGCCGTATGAGGCGTTAAAGGAACGCCACGTCGCGGATTACAGGGAGCTGTTTCAAGCCAACACCATCGACCTCGGCGGCGGAATCCACGATCATCTGCCCGCGGACGAACGCCTCGCCGCTTATCAGGACGAAGCCGACCCCGCCGTCGCGGCGTTGGTGTATCAGTTTGGACGGTACCTCCTTATCGCCAGCAGCCGGCCTGGAAGCCAGCCCGCCAATCTTCAGGGCGTGTGGAACGACGACTTGGAGCCGGCGTGGGAATCCAAGTACACGATCAACATTAACACGGAGATGAACTACTGGCTGGCCGAACTTACGGGCTTGAGCGAATGCCACGAACCGTTGTTTGATGCGCTGGGAGACCTCACGATCACCGGCGCGAATGTTGCCGAAAAGCACTACGATGCGGCGGGCTGGGTGACCCATCACAACTTTGACCTGTGGCGGGGAGCCGCGCCCATCAACCACGCCAATCACGGCATTTGGCCCACGGGCGGCGCATGGCTGTGCCAGCATCTCTGGTGGCGCTACCAGTTTACCCGCGACGAGGACTTCCTTCGCGAACGGGCGTATCCCATCATGAAGGAAGCGTCCCGGTTCTTCTTGGACTATCTCGTGGAGGACCCCGAATTCGGGGAGGGCTGGCTGGTAAGCGGTCCCAGCAATTCGCCCGAACGCGGCGGCCTGGTCATGGGGCCCGCCATGGATCACCAGATCATCCGCTACCTCTTCGAGACCACGGCGAAGGCGGCGGCTATTCTCGACACGGACGCCGAGTTGCGCGAGCGCCTGGAAGCCGCGGCGGAGCGCATCGCGCCGGACCAGATCGGAAGCTACGGTCAGCTCCAAGAATGGTTATACACGGAAGATCCGGACAGCCGACACCGCCACATCTCTCATTTGTGGGCGCTCCAGCCGGGCAACGCCATCACGCCGGCGACGCCGAGCCTGTTCGAGGCCGCCCGGAAATCTTTAGAAATGCGCGGCACGGGCGAAGGTAATTTTGGCACGGGAGGGTGGTCGTTGGCGTGGAAAGCCAACTTGTGGGCGCGCTTACTTGAAGGCGAGGAGGCCCACCGTTTCCTGCGCCTTTTCATGCATCCCGCCGAGGACAGCTCTGGACTCCGTGCCAACTACTTCAATGCGTACCCTCCGTTCCAGATTGACGGCAACTTCGGCGCGGTCTCGGCCATGGTGGAGATGCTGCTTCAAAGTCACCGGCCTTACGACGGAGCCCAGGATGAGCTGCTTGTCCACCGCATTCACTTGCTCCCCGCGCTGCCCTCCGCGTGGGATACAGGCGCAGTTACGGGCCTCCACGCGCGGGGCGGCTTCGAGGTGGACATGGAATGGGAGGATGGTCAGCTCACGGAGGCGGTCCTGCGCTCCACGGAAGGGACGCCCGCCGTGCTCGAATACGAGGGCGCTCTCGCGGTGGAAGCGGAGGGCGAACCCGTGGAAACCGAACGCCCGCAACCCGGCCTGACGGTCTTTCCCACGGAAGGGGGGACCAGCTACGTGTTGACGCCGGTTGCCGAGGCATCCCATGATGAATAAGATGGAAGGGAGATCGCTATACCATAAAGGGCAGCGAGAACACGGTTCCCATTGAGGTCGAAGCCGTGGTCATCGTCGCGCAAGCGGACGGCAAAGCTGAACAAACCCAGCCGTACGACAGAAGCCGGTATATGGAATCCGCAGTAAACCATGACCTAAGGAGGGAAGCACCATGACGCTACAACACGCTCATGGGGATGGCGGGCGCAACCCATCCCGACGTCAATTCCTATGCGCCTGCGGCGCGGCGACGGGGGCGGTTTTGGCCCAGCCGCTACTGACGCAGCTGGTCGAGGCCGTTGAAAATGAGACGGGCCCCGCTCGGATGGCCGGCCCCGGCGGGCACTATGCGCCACGCTTGAAAGCGGCCTTCGCCCGCCGCGAGGAACACCCTTCATGGCCGGGCGCCCTTTACGACAGCGAGGCGGCACAAGAACAATACACCCAAAAACTGCGCGAGGCCGCCGACGCGCTCGGCATGGAAGTGGATCTGCGGACAGAGGTAATCCACTCCAACGAAGAAGCCGACGGCTGGGTGGCGGAAGCGGCTGAGCAAGAACCCGACGGCCTGTTAGTGTTCGTACTAGACCGGCAGCCGCCGGCCTGGCCCACGGTTCACAAAGCCATCGACACTGGGCTGCCCACGGTGGCCTATGCCCCCATGGGAACAACTTTCATCGGTCAAGCGGGTGATGCGGCGGCGCGGGGGGCCTTTGTGTGCAGCGCCACGGACTTTAGCGACGTGGTTTACGGCATGAAGATGCTGCGGGCTCGGGCCATGCTGCGGGAAATGCGTCTGTTGGTGGTCAGCGGCAGCGAGCGCCGCGAAGATGAAATCCCGTTCTATGGGACCAAGCTCCGCTATCTACCGGAATCCACCTGGCTCGAGACCTATGAGCAGGTCGAAATAGGCAACGCGATCCAGAACCTGGCAAGGGAATACCTTGAGGCGGCCACCAAGATGGCGGGTCCGGCCGAACAAGACGTCTTGAACGCGGTGCGCGCCTATGTGACGGCCCGGCGCGTGATCGAACGGGAGGAAGCCGACGCGTTAACCATGAACTGCTTGGGAGCCGCCGGAAGAGAGGCTACCTATCCATGTCTGGCCTTTACACGCCTGCTCGACAGTGGTGTCCCCGCCATATGCGAGGCGGACTTGAATTCGGCGATTGCCCTTATGCTCGTGCCCCAGTTATTCGACCGGCCGGGGTTCATGTTCAATATCGTGCCAGTCACCGACCGCGGCGCAGTCATCTGTTCTCACTGCACTTGTGCTACCCGCCTGAAGGGCTTCGACCAGCCAAGGGTTCCCTTTCACTTTGCCCCTCATCACGAGGATCGCGACGCCGTCCCGGTTCCCCATTGGGAGCCAGGCGAGGAGGTGACCATCCTTCAGACCCCGCGTGGCGGTGGACACATGACCATCTTGACCGGCGAAGTGGTGGACCAGGTCGACGTTCCCCCTGCCGGCGGGTGCGTCGTCGCCCCCATGGTGAAGCTGGACGGGGATTTCGACAACATCTTCGATGGATACGAAGCCGGGGTTATCACACGGGACGCGGGACACCATACCCTCTTTTACGGGAACTGGCGGCGGGAGCTGCATGCCTTTTGCCGTCTCTTTGGCATCGAGGCGTTAACATGGCCTGACTGATAACACACGGATTACGTGTGCGCCTCTCTTCAAGAGGCGTTCGCGCCCTATTTCAGATTGACGATGGGGGCAAGCTTTCGCAAGAAGGGCGCCGACCGAAGGTGCGTGTCGCTGCAAAGTAGCCCAATCGAAAAGTGAGACAAAAGGGGACGGGGGATGTTTTACCGACCTATGAAATATCCCCCGCGTCCCTTTCGCCTGTTCTTTGCAGTGCGGGAGATGTCAGGAGATCCCGCCATCTCGCCCACATCTTCTTGGCTACGTTCGCTGCGTAATTCTCTTGCGGGAGCGGCTCAGCGGTCAATGCAATCAGGGTGACATCGTCGTGGGCGAGTTCCTCCGACCCGCTGTGCCGGGCCAGGGCCGCAAGGACTTCCTCCACCAACGCTTCATCGCTCGCGCCGGTGTGCGCATTCAAAACGGCCATGAGGTTATCCTCGCCGAATAGCGTTCCATCCGGGGCCGGCGTTTCGATCACCCCATCGCTATAGATGAGAAAACGCTCGCCTCCTTTGAGGCGGCGTTTGAGAAGACCGTAGCGCGCCGACTCCATAACGCCGAGGATAAGATTGTGGACCGCTCCATCATCGGAAGGCTCCTCTCGCTGATTGAGATAGCTCCACCCTCCTGTCTCCGAGGCCCACATCAGCCCCGCGGGGTGCCCGGCGTTGCACACCGCCAATCCGCCGCCGGCGGAGTCGTAGCTCAAACAGAAAGCGGTGGCGACGGTATCGAATCCGCGCTTCGCCATGCGCCGGTTCAGCGATTCGAACGTATGAGCCGGATTGTGATGGTGAAACTTGTTTCGCAGCAGATCATGCAACCAGGCGCTGATCCGGCTTACTTGCTCGCCGTGCCCGGCCACATCCGCCAGGCACACCCGGCTAATCACGCCATGGAAACAACTTGTCACGTAGTGAACGTCGCCGCCTTTCGCTCCGCCGCACGGTTTGGAATAGAGAAAACCGCTGAGGCCGGGCAACCAAATCGCGGTAGCCACGTCATGGTTGCCTCCCATAATCTCCGCGCAGGCTAGTTGTTTAATGGGCGCGGATTCCTGTTGCGTCATACTCTTCTTCCTTAACCGCCAGCGTTGCGTGGCCGCTGGCGAAATGAAAAACGCTGTCCCTCACGCTACGGGCATCTGGCGTTCAAGTTCCTCGCGGAAACGTTGCAGGCCTTCAACGGCCGTGGAATAAGCGCCATCCAGCGCAGAAAGATCCACGCAAACGCGATGAGCGCCTAGATGGGCGAAACGGGCCGCCTCAAGGGGAGACGCCGGCCCCAACACTTCAATGCTGGCGTTCAATTTCAAGTAATCAAGGTTCTGGCGAAGAATACGGAGGCGATCGTGGGTTCCACCCGCAAGGGGAGCCTGGGGAAAGCCGGGCTCCGCCGCCAACACCAGAATGCGATCGGCGTATTCGAGCAAGTACTCGAGACGCGTAAGAGGAACGCCTGGCTTTAACGCGACGCCCGCTTCGAGCCCGACCTCCCGGATGCGCGTCAACGTTCGGTGAATATGCGTCACCGGCTCGGCGTGTACGGTCAAGGTCTGGATTCCCATCTCCGCGAAGAGGTCAATGTGCGCATCGGGATTCTCGCACAACAGATGGACATGGACGGGACAGCCTCCACCCCGCTCGGCGATCCTTTTGATCAAATGAGGGCCGTGGCCCATCAAGGGAGCAAACGCGCCGTCGGACACAGCGCAATAGAGTTCCGGCGCGCCGTCAGCCGCAAGCGCGGAAAGTTCCTCGTCCATTCGCAATACATTTAGTGAATCAAGACTCAAGCTTAGACCGATGTCGCTCACCTAACGCCCCCTTTCTTGCGCGACCTTCTCCCTCCCCGTGTGGGGAAGATGGGAAGGGTATTGTGTGATTTGGGATTCTTGAAGGAAGGAACAACCCAACAGCCCTATCGCCCCGGCTTGAGCCGGCTATTTCGCATGAACCGACTGCTGCTGGGTTTCCTGAGGCTGCTGGGAACGGACGGCTTCGGGGGCGTATCCTTTGTGTTCCAGTTCGCAACAACCTTGGCACACGGCAAAGCCGCCCTCGCGGCGGCGGCGGCGGAACTGCTGCATTGCAGGGTTGTTCCAGATTTCGCGCAAGGTGTTCTCGCGAACGTTGCCCACCTTTTGAATGAAACAGGGGTATACCCCGCCCTTAGCCCCCACATACAGATTTGTCCAAACGGCGCGGCACTCGTAGTTGGTGAGATCGTAGCCGTGTTCATGGTAGGTGAGCAACTCGTCGTACGGCGTTCGGGGCAGGCGCAGCTCAATCCCCACCTCCTCGGCCACGCGCATGGTTTCCTTCAGCACTTCATCCAGTCGATCCACGTCGATCGTGGGCATGGCCATATCGCTCTGGTTAAATGAGCCCGGATCGGCGTGCCCCAAGCCTGGTAAATCATGGGCGCGCATTTCCGTGAGTAAGTTCAAGACCTCTGCCCCCGCCTCTGCAGCGACTCGGGGCATTTCAGGCAACACCTCCAAGTTATCCTTAAGAATCACCGTGTTGATGTGAATTAATGGACAGCTTTTTCCCATTTCACGGCGGGTTTCGGCAAGCGTTCGTATTCCCTTCATGCTCTTGTCGAAAGCGCCCCGCTGTCCGCGAATTTCGTCGTGGAGCTCGCGGGTTCCGTCGATGGATATCCCTGCGAAATTCAGGCCCTTCCCGCCGAGGCGCTTGGGCGCCAGCTCGACGCTGTGGCGCGCGCGGGCCTCGGTCAGCATAGTCGCATTCGAAATGATGTGTACCCGCCGTTTCGCGCACGCGTAGTCCAGGATTTGTCCGAAATCTTTCCGGACCCATACTTCGCCACCCGTGAAGGTGATTAGGCTCCAACGGCCCGTCTGGTCGATGACGTTGAGCCACTCCTCCGTCGTTAGCTCGCCCTCGGCCTGGACCTTGGTGGGCGTATTCTCAAGCCAAGTAATGTACTGGCACATTTTACACCGCAGATTACACCGCCGTGTAATCTCGAAAAAGTAGTGCCACGCAGGAAACGAGCGTCCTGTCCGGGACAAGTTATACGGTATGGCGGCGTACATCTGGACCATCCGCCGGTACAAAGCCGTCACGCGGCCATTCACTTTTACCAACGGCAATTTCATATAATTTCCTTGACGCGCTCATTCGAAAGCGCCGTTTAGAGGCACACGCCCGATTCGGAAACTCCGAATCGCGCAAAAACCCAAACCAAAATAGGTAGCCATTTATAGGAACATACGCCCGGATAGACGTATTCCGCAGCCATCTTGGCCCGCCATCATACCGAATTTGGCCGCGAATGTGTAATGATCTCCTCTTCAGTTCTCCGAGTCCCCGAGATAATTTGGATCTTGACATTTCCTGCTAAAAACTGTGTAATGGAACGCGCAAGTGGGGTGTCTTCTTTTCGCCCCGAAGAAGGCGGCGCCACCAGTTAATGGTTTGGGGCAAGGCTCAGGGTCTCGGCCGCATGTTCCATGGAGGCCCAAGAC
>JAWOFY010000152.1:0-2538 GCA_046497285.1 Candidatus Hydrogenedentota bacterium | reverse complement strand
GCATGGCCTCATGTCACGCCACGGCGCAACGCCGCAAAGAACGAGCGCCGCATTCGAGGGGGCTTCGGGCGATGAACGCTTCATGTTCACCGGGCATCAATGGGACGGCGAGACGGGGATGTACTACGCGCCGTTCCGCTACTACTCGCCCTTCCAAGCCCGCTGGACCACGCGCGACCCGCTCGGCATGGTCGATGGACCGTCCCATGAGACACCACCTCGTCCGGCTCGCACACCTGCCCTGCCGCCGCGTCGAGCCCGGATGCCCTTTCTGACCACCGCGCTTGCGCCCGCTCTTGTCGCGAAGACTTTTCGGCGACGGTGTGTCATGCCCGCCGCTGGAAAGTGGCTTGGAACTGTTCGCGCTGTTCATTGCAACACGCCGCTCAAGCTGGCGCCCGCGCCGTCAGATCGAGGATCGGGTCCGTCATGCCTGATCCTCCGGGCCAAAGAGGGCCTCAATATCGCGTGCTCCATGAAGGATGCGGACAATCTCAAGCGCCTCGGGCGCGATCCGGTAGAAGATGACGTAATTCTTGACGGGAAAGCATCGAAGGCTTGGGGCGAGTTCCTCGCACGGCCGCCCGCTGCGTGGCTGTTGCGTCAGCATGAAAAACTTCCCGCCAAGCCGTGCGATGAAACGCTCCGCCGCCGAAGGGTCGTCCTGAGCGATGTAGTCCCAAATGGCGTCGATGTCCTCTTGCGCTTCAGGGGAAAGGCGGTAGTTCATTGCCCGGGCGGCGGTTCTTGCTGGGCCAGCCGTTCGCGGCCGCGCCGGTTGACGCCGTCAAGATAGGCCTTCATGCCTTGCTCATCCAGTTCCTGGCAGTCGCCTTGGTCCAGCGAGGCGATTCCCCTGCCAACCTCCCGCCGAAGTTGTTCCAGGCGCAGTTCTTGCAGTTGCTCCTTTTCATGAAGCAAGCGGAGGCCTTCGTGGAGCACCTCGCTGGCGGACAGGTAGCGGCCGCTCTTGAGGCGCTTGTCAATGAACTCCACCCATTGGGGGTCAAGGTTGATATTCATGGGCGTTGCCTCCTGGTTGGGTTTGCTCTCCTTTCAGGATACCGCACATGGCAAGAATTAGCAATACTTGACAGGCCCCTCCCGTGGCGCATGAGTGTATCACAGGGGATGTCCCCTTCGTTGTTGAACCCGCCGATGGCCTCCAGTTATCTCGTTTTCTTGCATTCGCGTTTCGTCGATCGTATGCTTTCGAATAGCCCGCCCGGAGGATGGGGCTCCGCTGGGAAGCGACCCGATTATTGCACAAGGAGGAAGCGGCGATGAGTCAAGATGCGGGATTGTGTCCCTGTGGGGGGGAGAAAGCGCCAGGTGCCACCACCTTCGCCGTGGACCTTGGGTTCGGCGTTGTCGTGGTGCGGCGCGTGCCAGCGCATGTGTGCGCCCTGTGCGGCGAGGCATGGTTGGACGACAGCCTGGCGGAGAAACTGGAGGCGATCGTGGATCACGCACGCCAGGCGCAAGCCGTCGTGGAAGTGACGGACTGGGCCAATGTGGCCTGACGGCGCGAAGAAGACGCGCCACCTTCGAGGGGGCATCGGGCGATGAACGGTTCATGCTCACCGGGCATCAATGGAACGGCGAATGCGGGCTGCTATGGATGGGCCCTGTTGGTATAGATTATGGCTATTTCGTGTTACGAGTATATACAACGTCTTGTCTATCGGCGGCTTAGGGTAAGATGTTCTGTTGTTCTGCAATCAAGTGTTTCGAAAGCAGAGGTGCAAGAACGCATAAAATCACGGACTGTCGACCCCCGTCGGTTCTTCGCAGGCTTTGAGCCCCACTTCCCAAAGATTTTCGAGGGAATAGTTGATGAGTGTAGATTCGAACTTAGGCTTCGTCCTAGGCCGAGACGGGGGCGATGGGAGGACACGTTTTGTCCATCTATTCATGGGATTGTTCATTCAAATTATAGTGATGAAGCGCTTGTTGCTTTCAAAATAGAATACCGTCTCTTTGATGCGTTGTTTCCCGCGCTCAGTGTGGCCTTGTTTGGTAGCACACTTCTGGCGTTTGTTGTTTATGCAGTTTCGTCTTCGATTGCAATGTCTGTGTTATCATGTTGTGTTTTCGTGATGTTTGTATTGTGGTTTGTGGCTCCCGGAACGATATTAAATAGGTCTCTTACGCATGAGAAGTATTCGGAAATTATTTCTACGTTACTTGAACTACTTGATGCGAAAGTAATTCAGTGTCACGATGAGTTTAGGGATAGAGGCTAAGTAGGTGTAGAATCTTAACGTGCTACTTTTGAAAGGATGCATTGTAACGCATCCGGGACGCTCTCTGCCAACAGAGATGAGACAGCTCCGTGCATGGAATTGCGGCTGGAGGCGAGAAGCGGTTCTTTGCGTCTTTGCGTCTTTGCGTGAGGCATGGCTTCAGTTCACGCCAAGCCGCCAAGGCGCAACGAAGAACAACCTACAATGCCGCCAACGAGTTGACGGCGATCACCCAGGGGTCGGAGACGACGAGTTTCACGTACGACGCCTTGGGGCGGCAAACCAGCGGCTG
>JAWOFY010000120.1:0-2526 GCA_046497285.1 Candidatus Hydrogenedentota bacterium | reverse complement strand
CCTGTAAATGAAAGCATTCCCTCAGGATGCCCGTATGGAATGCGCGGCGCGGGCCGCGGCGCCGGCGAATTTGAAAGGGAAGTTTCCTTTTATAACGCTGTTCTGAAAAAGGCAAGCTGGAAAGCACGAAAAAGGCCGGTGGCCAAGGGAGTATGATTAGCCATGTTGCTGGGAGAGATACTCCACAGCGGTGTTGTTAAACTAAACTTGAACGCGAATAACAAAGACGAGGCCATCGAAGAGCTTGTGGACCTTCTCGTGGAGGGGGGAGACGCTCCCTCCGATTTGCGTCAACACCTGCTGGATGTCGTAATGGAGCGGGAACGGACCATGAGCACCGGCATGGACCATGGCATCGCCTTGCCTCACGCCTCCTCGGACAAAGTCGAGCATATCATTGGCGCGTTGGGTTCCGCGCCCGAAGGCATTCCCTTTGACACCCTCGACGGCCAGCCCGTCCGTCTGCTTATCCTGCTCATCTTGCCGCGCCACAATTTCCAGGGACACGTGCGCACCCTGGCCGGCATCGCCCATCTTCTTTCCAATCCGGGCTTTCGCGAATCCATTATAGATGCGCCGGACGCTAAGACGGTATTGGAGATTATCGAAAAGGCCGAACATCAGAACAACCTGTTCAAGAATACGGATTCGTGACGGTGGTTGAGGGGTGAGGCGAGAGCGGCGGCCCCGGCATTGCCTATTCGGCGATCCCCCACTTCTCCTCGATCAACTCGTAGCCCTCGGGGTCGAAGTGTTTGAGGGCGCCATGCACGAAGGGTTCGAAGTCATTCGTCCCGAAGTAGGCCTCGCTTAGCTCGGCGAAGTACTCCATGGGATTGGTCAAGGCGTAATGGCGCTGGGCGCCGCGTTTGATGTGCAGTACTTCTTCGTAATCGCCGGTTTCCTTGGCGGCTTCATAGACGGTCTCGATCGTGGCGTTGCCGTAGCCGTCGGGCAGGAAATTGTGATGCCAGGCGTGGGCGAACTCGTGCACCATCATGGAGGGTTGGTCGATGGTGTGATTCAGGAACGTCTGGGCGTTTGAAACCTCGACCGATTGGGCCTTCTCCGGATTGTAGCCGTTTGCCGTGAGCCATCCCTCGGATGGGTGGTAGCACATGGCGGCGGCGGCGCCTTCCGTTTCGTATTCGACCCAGATCTCGATGTCCCTGAGCTTTTCCACGGCGTGCTCGGGAAGCCGCCGGATCATATCGAAGATTTGCTGGTCCAGGACGAGCAACGTTTCCTCGGCGAGGTCTTCACGCTCCAGCAGGCCGCCGCTCACGCGGACGGTGAACCCGTGCATCTCACGTGCGTCATAGCTTTCGGTCGGTTCATACTCGGCGTGGGCGGTCCACGCCATGCTCGCGAAAAGAAAAAGAACAAGAAGCACATAGCGGCGCCGACAGTGGGGCATGGAGGGTTCTCCTTGTGTCACATTGGGCGTTAAGGGCCTATGGAGCAAAGGCGTCAAGTCTTCCACCGGGGGCCACCCGACGCAACATTATCCGCTACGTGTGCCAGAGAGCGTCACTGATCGTCGTACGTAGTGCGGATGCCGTAGCGCTGGCTGATGGATTGGAGTTCGTTCATTAGAGGGGGCGTTTCCCCCTGGCGGGCGATCTCGCCGATGAGGTCGTAGGCTTTGCGGAATCCCCAGCCGCGCGCGATGTTGGCGTTGTCCGTGAGGGCTTCCATGAGATCGGCGCCGAAGACGACCTCCTTCCGGTCCTGTTCGGCCCAACCGGTGAGCCGCATGGTCAGTACGGTTTCACCGTCCGGGTCGAACCGGCCATAGACGTTTACGGGACGGCGCAGGTAGAAGTCGGGCAGTTGCTTGGGAAAGATCCGTTCGCTGTCAATCCGGCCGTAATCCGCCTCCAGGTCCACGAGCACGGGATCCTGCAATCGGTTCAGGAACCGGGGCAAGTGCTGAACCACATCGCTGATGCTTGGCGCTATATGGACCTCGCCCCGGTTGCGGTAGGCGAGGAGTTCCAACAGATTGCGGTCGATAGCGCGGCCGCCGGCAAAGGCGAAGATGGTGTGGTTGCCCCGGTTCTCCTCAGAGATGCGGTTGATCAGGGTTCGGCCGTCCACTAAGCCCTCGGTGAGATATCCGTCGGAGATGAGCACGACGATGCTAGGAATGCCGGAGCGGCTGGAGGTTTGCAAAACCTCGTGAAGGGCGTTGTAGATATCGGTCCCGCCGCGGGTTTCCACCTGCTCCACGAAGGAGTGCGCGGCCTGCCGGTTTTCCGTGGTCGCCTCGGCCCAGTCCTGACGGAACCGCGTGGCCGTGTCACGAAAGACGATGATTTGAAACCGGTCCTCGTCCCGCATCCGCCAAATCGGCTCGCGAAGTCCGCGCGCGATGAGTTCCGTTTTGCGCTGGTGAATGCTTCGGGACGCGTCGATCACGAACGTGATGTCCCGGGGCAACACATCGAGGCCCGTGCCGGTCTGGGGCGTGATCTGGATTCGGAAATACCCGTCGCCCCCCTCGGGCGGGATATAGGACTCGAC
>JAWOFY010000425.1:0-3547 GCA_046497285.1 Candidatus Hydrogenedentota bacterium | reverse complement strand
AAATCATAGGCACTCATTAGCATTCCCGGTGTACAAAAGCCACATTGAATAGCACCTTTGTCAGCAAATTTTTCCTGCAATAATTGGCCCATTTTATCATTTTCAAATCCCTCTACGGTTAATATATTTTTCCCCTCAATTTGACCTGCTAAAACCATACGAAGCCACCGTGGAAGTTCGCGAGGAGAGCGTGGAAAACGCGGAGCGGCTCGTTGAGATCAACAAACAGCGCTTTGAACTCGGCGAGGCCGCGTCTATCGACGTCTTGCAGGCGCGGTCCGGCGTGGCGGCGCGCCAAGGCGACCTGATCTCCGCGCGCGCTCAACTGCGCGACGCCGAGGATCGGCTCAAACAGCTCATGAACTTGCGGGACAACGAATACCTCGCCCGGACCGGCATCCAGCCCGTGGACGAGCCGTCGCTGTTCGAGCCCGAGTTCGACGAACACGCCAGCGTCCAGCGGGCGCTCGCCAACCGGCCCGAAATCCAAGCCGCCCAACTCGAAATCGAATCCGCCGAAATCGAGCAGCGCCAGGCCGCGGACGAGATGCAACCCGAACTGGACGCCACCGGCACGGTCTTCGCCGGCGGACGGGAGGAGTCTATAAGCGGTGTGTTCGAGGGAACCGCCAACCGGACCGACCGCTCGTACAACGTCTCAGTTCAAGGGTCGGTGCCCATCACCAACCGCGCCGCGCGGGGTAACTATCAGCGGTCTCGTATCAGCACCCGCCAAGCCGAGGACCGGCTCCGGCGGACCCAGCATGAACTCATGCTTAGCGTTCGTCTGGCCATCCGGGGCGTGGAAACCGCCCGTGTCATGGTGGAAAGCAGCCGGCAAACCCGCCGCCTTCAGGAGGCCAACGTGGCCGCGGAGGAAAAACGGCTCGAACTGGGGACTACCACCAGCTACCAGGTGCTCCAAGTACAGGAAGATCTGACGGAAGCGCAGGTACAAGAAGTGCAAGCCATGGCCAACTTTGAACAAGCATTGACGGAGTTGCGTCAAGCCGAAGGCATATTACTGCAAGACTTGGGCGTTGAATTCGACATGCCCGAACCCGCGAAACCCACGGTCCCCTTCCTCCGTAGCGTCATGCCAGTCCGGGTCACCGACTAAACCAGGGCGCAGTTTAACCGCAGCTCGCGGGGAAGCGTCTAATGCGTGGCGCCGACCGGAAGATTGGGCATAAGTGGTTGTTTACCGCGCATGGACTTGAGGCGTTATAGGAACAGCTCAATGGAAGGCAGTTCATGGAAAGGGCCCCAACACCTTGCGGAAGGCGCGATAGCGAGTAGCCTAGCCCTCCGCTATTCACCTGTTGGGTGAAAAATTCACCCGATGTGGCCACTGCGTAGAGCACAATTCTCCCTCTAAAGGGGGATCAAGGGGGATATTGCTCGCTGGCGCAGAGTCCTTACCCGGCGTTCAAGACAAAAATGGCGTCCCCAAGGGGATTTGAACCCCTGTCTCCGCCGTGAAAGGGCGGTGTCCTAGACCGAGCTAGACGATGGGGACGCCGAAGATTGGAGCATCACTATAGCACACATTAGCGCCGATGTGCAAGTGAGTTGAACGTAGAAATGGTGAACGGGGCGGGACTCGAACCCGCGGCCACCGGATTAAAAGTCCGATGCTCTACCAGCTGAGCTACCCGTCCCCTTTCGGTATCTGCCTCTACGGTAGGCGAATAGCGTGAGCGTAGCGATTCTTTCGCTGAAGAAATCGCCCAAAGCTTCCAAGAGTGTACCGAATCCCTTCGGCGCCAGTCAAATTTCCAAAGCCGGCCGCAGATCGCGAACGAACACCGGCTCCTCAAGCGCGGCCACAATGGAGGCGCTCACGTTGCACCACGCGCACACGGCGTCAAGAATAGTCCCATCGGCGGTTATTACGGGTTCGCGGCATTCCTTGAGCAGGCCATCCACCCCATCGGCCAGCTCGACCGTCCATGGCCAACCGCGCCATTCCGCTTCCAACCGAAGCAGGGTCTTCAAGCGGCCACTGTTGGAAACAGGCGCATCGAACAACCAATATGCTTCTTGCACACCCGCCATTTCGAGCGCGGCGGCAATTTCGGCCATGGCGGGCCGCGTTTCCGTCACTTTGCGGTAGGAGCCGTGAACACTGGCCAGATCGCGGATGCACCCGTCGCGTCCCTTGAACAGCAACCCGCCCGACAAGGCGCTTTCGATGGTGATCAGCAGGTTGTAGCCGTCTATGTACACGCGCCGCCCGGCAAGCTCCTCCGGCGCGAGCTCGGTTTGCCGCCGCCGCCGAAGTGAGGAATCCGGGCACGCCGCCCCAAGCACCGCCCGGCGTTGCCGCGCCGCGAGCTGATAATGGTCGCCCACGAGCTTCAACGCGGCTTTGTCCGAATACCCGCGCGTAAGCAGAAACGAGAGGTCGGCCACGGCGTCCCGCAACACGGGAAGCCATTCCGGCGCGAAAAGCCGCGCGTCGGTGGGGTGACACCCCCGATGATGTTGGCGTGATGGCATATAACGTCGCGGCTAGGTGGTCCTATCCTCCGGCCAACACTTCTTCATACACCTTCAGATTGCCGGCGGCCATGCGTTCGATCGTGTAGTTCTGGCGGATGTGACGCGAGGCGGAGGCGGCCAGACGCGCTTTCAGTTCGGTCTCCGTCAAAAGCCGAATAAGCGCTTGAGCGACCGCTTCCCAAGCGCCCACGGGAACCAGGAGCCCTGTTTCCTCTTGAACCACCAGCTCGGGAACGCCGCCGGTGTCGGTCGCCACCACGGGAACGCCCGCCCACATCGCGTCTTGAATGCTGGTGGCGATGCCTTCGCCTCGGCTGGTCAACACGAAGGCGTCCAGGCTGCGCAAGATCGCGGGGACGTCCTTGCGCTGGCCGAGAAGCAACACGCGCCCCTCCAAGCCCAAGGTCTTGATGCGCGCCTCCAACCGGGGACGGAGAGGGCCTTCTCCCGCCAGAACCACATGCAGATCAGGGACCTCGCGCAGGACCACTGGGAGGGCTTCGAGAAGCGTGAGCTGATCCTTGTTCTCGTCCAGGGCCGCCACACACCCTACCAGTGGGGCCTCAGCGGGCGCGCCGAGCGCTTCCTTGGGAATAGGCTCGGCGTCCAACCGGCGGGGGTCCACCGCGCTGGGCGCGACCCGGATGCGCGGCTCAGGCACGCCGTATTCGCGCAACACCCGGGCCACCGCGTGCGAGACCGCCACAAAGCGGTCGGGCGCGGCATATTTCCAACGGTTCAACAGGTTGTTTCGCGGCGGATTAACCACGCGCCGGGACACAACCACCTTCCCCCGCCGCGCCAGATGGCGGGCCGCCACGGCGTGGGCGTGGGCATGGCTGGTGTGCGCGTGAAGAATGTCGATATCGTACAGCCGAACGGCCCGCGCAAGCCGCAGCGCCGTGAATGGATCGGCTTCTCCCCGGAACCCACACGCCACGCGCGCCAGCACCCCGCCGCCGTGATCGCCTTCCAAAAACGGACTGCCCTTCCGGCCCGCGACGACGGCGCCATGCCCCAACTCGCCGAGTTCGCGAATGAG
>JAWOFY010000422.1:0-7215 GCA_046497285.1 Candidatus Hydrogenedentota bacterium | reverse complement strand
TCCCATCCCGATCCGAACGCGCCTTCCATCAGCCATTCGATGGTCCGGGCCACATGGGCGACATGTCCCTTGACCGTGAACATCCCCGGTTGCGGCGCAAATTCGGCGTCATCTTCCGTAAGGCACGCGGTCGAGTTGTTGAAAAAGGTTCTCGCGGTCTCGAGTTCCATAGCCCATCCCGATTCCATTGTGCGGCTTTCCTCCGTGTTGCGTTATGCCTCTGTATACCGCGGGCGCTTTCACTGGGACCCGTTAACGGCGGGGTGGGCCCACGCGCTGGTCCATCCGATACACAAAGGCGAGGACCTCGGCCACGGCTTGGTAAAGCCCCTCGGGGATCTCTGTGTTTAGGTCGAGTTGAGAAAGGACGGCCACAAGGTTCGGATCACTATGGATGGGGATGCCGTTTTCTCGCGCTACTTCGAGGATGCGATCGGCAAGAAATCCGGTCCCTTTAGCCGCCACATGAGGGGCGGCTTCGCGGTCGGCCGTATACCGAAGCACCACCGCGCGGCGGCGCAATGCATCGGAGCTATCTTCGGAGGGATTTGTCATGCCCGCAGATTTATCCTTGAGAATCGCCGCATCAGACCAGCGGCTTCCTTTAGGCGGTCCCCGTCCCATAAGGTCACCTGCACTTCCGCGCCCGCATATCCCGCTTGGGCAAGCTGCTCGACGAGTTCACCCGCAGCGTCTTCAAGCTGTTCCACGAACGACATCTCGGTGACGCGCAACCAACACGAGCAGTGACCGTTGATGATCGTCATGGTAATCCACAGGGCCCCAAGGTTCACGGTTTCCAGGTCGATGACCACCGTGCTGTTCTTGGCGTCGAATCGAGAGGTTTGCCCTTGACCCTCGCCGAAAAAATGCAGTTGGACAAAATGGAGGGGGGATTCCGCGACAAAGGGCAATTCGAGAAACAGGTACGGCAATTCGAAGGCCCGCAGGTTTTGGGTTTGCATCGCGGTCAACCGGTTCAGAAGCCGGTCCACGGCCTGTTGAAACTCATTGATCTGCCCCTCGCTCCGGAAATAGCGCGCCACGGTTTCGTCATTCCGGAGGCGGAGCAGCTCGCCCTGAATATCTTCCCGCAGGGCGGTAAGCAAGCGATCGATGCGGCCGCTGTCAATCGCGGAGGCCAATCGCGCTTCCATCGAGCGGCCGGCCGTCCGGGCGATGCGTTGGAATGCCGTTCGCATGCGCAGGGGATCGGCGACGGTAATAGATGCTATCAGCTCGGTAATTCCTTCAGCGTGCGCCGAGTCGATCACGCCGGCGGATTGGGCCTGCCGAATGAGGGTGCTGAGCCGTTGCAGGTCACGGCCCATGGTCCCCCGATTGAGAAATAGGAGGATCAGCTGTTCCAGGGCGGGTTGTCTGGGAGGTAGAAAGGCGGGGGGAAGCTGTCGGGCGTTTTCGGCTGCGTCCAATGCGTTAAGCGATTCAAGCGCCGCTGTAAGCACGCCCCAGATCCCGCCTTGTCCCGGCGCCGGGCTGGCGGAGGGGGGAGGCGCGTGGGGCGTGACGCGAAGATGGGGGCCGTGCTGCCCCCCTTCCACGAGTTCCACCTCGACCTGCTGACCCGCCTGGAGGCCCGCCACGGGCTCAATGGGGACGTTTTGGTTGCCCACTTGTACGCTCATGTTGCCGCCCACTCCCTGGACGGCCCCTGGATAGGCTTGGCCTGGACGGAGATCGAGGGCTTGCCCCGTCTGTCCCATCATTTGGACCATAATGGGATTGATCCCATGCAGTCCGGCCACGTTACCTTCCTCCTTGTTCTCTCAAGCTTAATATCAGGCGGACTTCGCCCTTGCCAATACCCAGTTCGCTGGCTATTTCCGCGATGCTCATGCCCGCGTCGCTGTACTCATACACGCGCGAGCGCAAGGGACCTTCTCCGCCCTCGCCTTCGGAGGGCTGGTCCAGGGTCTCGGTCCGGCTCGCTGTTCCCACGCCGCTCTCCTGACCCATGTTAAGCAAGGCGCGAAAGGCTTGCCGGGCCGCCTCCGGATCGCCGGGCTCTGGAACTCCCTGTCCTTCTTCTTTTGCAGTTTTTCCGGACTGTGGTGATTCGGCCGACCGATTGGCAAAACCGAGCCCCACCCAATAATCGGGGATATCGGCCTGCTCCGGCTCATCCTCATCATCCCGATCATCCGGAGAGGCCAGGATGTGAAGCGCCGGCCGTTCCCGGGGCGGGAGCCCTTGCTCACGCTCTTCATCAGAAGCGGTGGATTCCTCGTTACTTGACCTATCGGCCGTGGCTTCTCCGGACTTTACTGGCGTTTCTTGGTGGTTTCCTGATTTGGCGGCGATATCGGATTGCGCGTTACGCGAATCCCAAGGCATTCGCCCCCACGACGGATCGCCGGCAAGTGGGTCGGTGGGCGTTTCTCTCAGGGGCGGTTCAGCGGCCCCTGACCGTTTATCCGGGGATGGCGTTGATGGGTCGACATAGTGTTCGTGGCGCCTATCGTTTAGCGTCCCCTTTGGCTCGGTCTCATCGCGCTCCTCGCGGGTGCGCGCTTCGAGCGCTTGCGGATCGGCGTCTTGCGCGTGCGCCTCGTTGTCAGCGCGTTCGTGTTGCGGATCCACGGCCGGCGGGGATGACGACGCTGCCGTTTCGCCAGACAAAGCGGCTCCTAACCGAGAGGAAGTCTCGTCCGCTTGCGCGTCGGCGCTCGGCTCGGATGCGGGAGCCGATTCTGGCGCCGAGGGTGTGGCGCCCGCGCCGCTAGCTTGGGAAAACTTCAGGGGACCGGGGCCCCGCTCTTGAGCCGCGCCATGAGAGGCCGCCTCGATTTCTCCATGGAGGGCCGCCAGGCTCTCGCGCACCCGTTGCAGACGACCTTCCAGTGTTGCGGCTCGCTGTTCCAGTTCATCCGCCCGTTGCCGGGCCGCCCGGTTCTTTTCTTCCATATGGGCGAGCTTCTCTTCGAAGTTCTGGTTGAATTGGCGGGCCAGCGTCTTTTGTTCCTCCAACATGTCGCGCATCGTCTGCAAGAGAATCATCATGTTGGCCAAATCGCCCGTGTTTTCCCCTTCGCCGTGGGAAGCGGGACGCCGCCGCTGATACACCACAAACAACACCGCGGCGAAGAGGATGCCCGCGACAAGGAGATACGCCGCAACGGTAAGCAACCATTCAAATTGAGACATGACGAGCCTTTCTTGCGCAGGATAACCGCTTCACCTTTGGCCCTATGGCATGCGCGGTGGATGAGGCCAGTCAACCGCCTTGGTCTGGAGGGCCGGTTTGCGAATCCTTCACCTTTGTGTTTATCCCGCACCATGCCGCGCCCAACGGCATTCCCAAGCCGGGATACTGCCCTTTAAGGTGTGGTAACGGGCGTCATTGTGCCGGTTTTCAGATGGAGATGTCCAGATGCTGTCCGGGATCCGAGGCTGCGCGCCCCAGAATGCCGTCCTCAAACGCTTTTTTGTCCGGCCGATGGCTACGCGAGCGCGCCGTCTCGCGGGCGGGGCGCTCGGTGGAGTTGGCCAACCGTTTGTCCGTCCCGGAGGGCTCCTTTACTTGGCGTTGTCGTTTGGAGCGCAGCCGTTGTTCTTCCGAGCTTTGATAATGCTGCGCCGCGATAGACGCCCGATCCGCCTGGACAACCCGTTCGGCGGCAAAGGTGCGTGCGATCTCGCTGGGCCATGTGACGGGTTGGGGCATTAGCCGTCTCCATGCATTACCCGCTGCAGGTTCTTTACCGCCGCGCCGTGGACCTGGCAAATGCGGGATTCCGAGACATTGAGCACAGCGCCAATCTCTTTTAGGGTAAGCTCTTCATAATAATATAAGTTTAACACCTTCTGCTGCTGTTCTGGCAACTGTCGAATGGCGTCAGTGAGATGTTCTTGCCACTCCGAGCGTTCCGCCGCGGCGTCTGGACTTATCTCGGTGGCTCCGACTTGCGTCTGCCGCGGCTGGCCTTCTTCGTCACCCGTGGAAGGCAGATAAGCGTCCAGCGATACCATTTGCGCCGTGTATAATTGCGCCAAGGTGCGCTCCACCTGGTCTTGCGTAAGGTCGAGGTGCGCCGCTATCTCCGCGGAGGAAGGTTCCCGGCCGTTTGCCTGACACAGCTTCTCCCGCGCTGCGTTCACCTTGCGAGCCATCGCCCGCAAGGAACGCGGCGCCCAGTCCAAGGCGCGGATCTGGTCGAGGATGGCTCCCCGTACGCGGATGCCGGCATACGTTGAAAAACGGATTTGTTGTTCGGGGTCAAACTTGTCGAGGGCGTCCAATAGCCCAAGCACCCCCCAGCTGACGAGGTCGTCGTAGTCAATGCCGGGCGGGGTATTCATGGCCATGCGCCCGGCGACGTACTTCACAATGTGCATGTACTGAACCGCCAGGGCGTCGCGGGCGTCCAAGTCTCCGCCTTGTTTCCATTGGAGCCAAAGATCTTTTTCGGTCACGTCATTCAACGCAAGCTCTCGATACGCTCCCGCTGGCTGATAATCTCCGTGATGCGCAACCCAAAGCGCTCGTCCACCACGACCACATCGCCCCGGGCAATTAGTTTGCCATTCACGAAGAGTTCCACGGGTTCATCAACTGAATGTCCGGTTTCAACAATCGCGCCGGGACCAAGCGAAAGAATGTCTTCCAAAGGCATTTCCACGCTTCCGAGCCGGGCGGTCGCGTCCAAGCGAATGTCAAGGATCATCTCCAGGTTCTCAGTGATGTCTCTTTGGCTTTCGTGCCCCGCGCCGGAGTTGTTCGCCATGGCCGCGTCCTTTCGTTCGGCGGTTTCCGTTGCGTTGGCGGCTCCGCCTGCCGTCCCTGTGTCCGCCACCTCGCCAAGCAGACTCCCCGAGATGGCGATGAATCCCGCCCCCTCCCGCACGGGCCCCAAGCTGTACCGAAACGCGGCCATCGCGCCCTCCGGGTTCAGGGAGTCTACCAGTGCCTGCACTGTTTCCGCATCTATTTCGCCCACCTGAATATCGCTGGGCGCCAGCTCGCGCCCGGTGGCGTTCTTCAAATAGCCCACGCCGCCTCCGAGGCACGATTCAAAGATTTCATGTAAAGCTGCAAGGGCCTCTGGCCCTGGTCCCTCCGCCGTGAAACCCGCTCCGCCCGTGAATCCCGACACCAGGGCGTCTCCATCGGCTTCGCTCAAACCGGCTACCACCAGTCCAAGGTTATCCACAGCGCCATAGACGATGAGCGGGTAGGTTTGCACCATGGCGCCAAACGCTTCGGCCGTCACCTCGGCGGGTTCCTCCACCGACACATCCGCTTCTCCGCCGAAAACGGCGGCGGCCGTGTCAAAAAAACCTTGAATGAAGCCTGCAGCTACTGGATGAGCTTGTGCCTTATTCATTATGCCGCCTCTCGGTTATGAGATCCGTGATTTGGATGGCGCTGCGCTCACGCCGCCGTCCGGATTTCGCAAGGAAACATTTGTGGCCCTTAAGCTCAACGGGAATGGGGTCGTTCACATCCGTGTCGAGGGTGATGACGTCGCCTACCTGCAACTCCACAACGTCCCCTAAAGACAAGGTGGCGTGGCCTAGAATCACATCCAGCGGCGCCTGCACCCGCTTCAGTCTAGACACGATTTGTTGGCGGGTATCACGGGAAACATCCGCCGCCATCCGGCGTTTGTAATGGGCCTGTTGCGATATCTGATCCAGTATAGGGTTGAGCACGACCAGGGGGATGCATACATTGATCGTTCCCATGAGTTCGCCAATGTAAACATGGTACCCCACCAAGATCACCATCTCGCTGCCCGCCACAATCTGCATGATGAGCGGATCGCTCTCTTGATTGGTGATGGTAAGGTCGAATTCAATGAGTTGCTGCCACGAGCGTTGCCAGCATTGAAGCATCATCTCGATGACGCGGTGAAGGATCCGGTCCTCAATCTCCGTCAGTTCTCGGGGATTCGTTAAGGACAGCCCCTTTCCCCCTAGGACCCGGTCCACAATCGGAAAAGCCAGCCCTGCGTTCATCTCAATAACCGCGTTCCCCTCCAGGGGGGCCATATCAATGGCGGCCAGGGACGTGGGCCGGCTTACGGAGAGGATGAACTCATCGTAGGTGAGCTGATCAATGGAGTTTAGGTCGACTCGAACCACGCTGCGCAAAAAGGAGGGAAGAACGATGTTCAACTCGCGGGCGAACGCGTCGAACAGGGTTTGCAGGCCCTTTAATTGCTCTTTCGAGACCCGTTCGGGCCGCCGAAAATCGTAAAAAACTGTTTCACCCGCCGGTTGAAATTGCTCCTGACTTTCCCCGCCCTTGACGTCCACCTCACCGGATGACACGGCGTTCAGGAGTACATCCACTTCATCCTGGCTAAGAATGTCGGCCATGGAACATTATCCCTTCAATCTACTTCATACTCCACCCGTAATGGACGTTGGGCGCAAGTATAACATGGCGTAACCCGCGCAACAACACGCTTCATCGTTTTCCATCGGCGGATTAGAGGTATGAGTTAAAGCGAATCCGCCAAGACATGTGCTACACTAAGCCCGCCGGTAGAAACAGACCTAGAAGGGCTTGACCAAGACCGCAAGGAGATACACGTATGAGCACACTTGATGAGGCGGCGCGCGCGTTTTTCACGGGTAAAGGCATTGCCGTGGTGGGCGTTTCCCGAAAGTCTGGCGCGGCTCCCGCGAACGCCATTTACAAACGTCTTCGGAAAGGCGGACACACGGTATTCCCGGTTAATCCCAACGCGGAAACCGTGGAAGGGGACCCATGTTACCCCAACCTGGCGGCCCTCGAAGGTCAAGTGGACGCCGCTATTATTGCGACGCGGCCTGAACTCGCCTTGGAACTCGTGGAGCAATGCGGAACCCTGGGAATCCAGCAGGCATGGGTTCATGGGACTTTCGCAGCCCCGGCAGTTTCCGCCGGCATGGAGGAAGCCGCTCGAAAACAGGGTGTCACGCTTATCGCGGGTTCCTGTCCAATGCTTTTTCTCGAACCCGTGGATCCCGCCCACCGCTGCCTGCGCTGGTTTCGCCGGATCACCAAACGAGAAGCCGAAGTCGTGTTTCCCCAAAACGCTGAGTAGAAAAGCGTGGGGCGGAGTAACCGCGAAGGAACGCCAATTTGCGCGAAGAACAACCACGGAGGAGACAACCACGGAACACACGGAACACACGGAACACACGGAACTCCACGGAAATAACCACGGAGGACATGGAGACAACTTTACAACAAAAACAATAAAT
>JAWOFY010000483.1:0-4003 GCA_046497285.1 Candidatus Hydrogenedentota bacterium | reverse complement strand
GCGCGTACCCTATTGCTTCGGGTTGTATTGAAAAGCGGAGCCCCGTGCGGGGATCCCAATTCCGAGAGCAGCACACCCTCGGTAGCTCCCCGCTTTCGCGGGTATGACAACGGGGAGCGGGATTACCCACCGTTTTCGAATAGGAAGAGTCCTTATTTTACTAAGGCGTTCGAATCACCAGGTTCCGGATTTCAGTCATGTCATCCATGGCGAAACGCACGCCTTCCCGGCCGAGGCCGCTGTCCTTGACGCCGCCATAGGGCATATTGTCCACGCGCCAGGATGGCGCATCGCCGATGATCACGCCTCCCACGTCGAGGCGGTCCCACGCCTCCAGCATGTGATACACATCGCGCGTGAACACGCCCGTCTGCAGGCCGAATTTGCTATCGTTCACCTGATCGATGGCCTCCGAGAACCTTGTAAACCGGCTGAGCACGGCCACGGGTCCGAAGGCCTCCTCGGCACAGATAGGTTCGGTTTCCGGGACATGTTCCAGCAACGTGGGTTGGAGGACGGCCCCGTCCCGAGAGCCGCCACACAAGACGCTGCCTCCCGCGTTTCGCGCCCGCTCGATCCAATCCATCAGCCGTTCCGCATCCGTCTCGGAGATCAACGGTCCGACAAAGGTCGCCTCGTCGCGGGGATTGCCGCACGTGAGTTCCCGCGTTGCTTCCACCAATCGTTTTTTAAGCTCTTCATAGACCGACTCATGCACAAGGATTCGCTGCACGCTGATGCAACTCTGGCCCGATTGGTTGAACGCCCCAATCACAATTCGCTGCGTAGCGTCGTCCAGATCCGCGCCGGCGTCGACCACGCAGGCGGCGTTCCCGCCCAGCTCAAGCACGACCTTCTTCTTACCCGCCTTCTTCTTGAGATCCCATCCAACTTCCGGTGATCCGGTGAAACTCAACAGCTTCAACCGTTCGTCCGTGGTGAATAGCTCCGCACCATCGCGCCGGCAAGGCAGGATGGAAAAGGAACCCTTGGGTAGGTTTGTTTCGGCGAGCACCTCGCCAATGAGCAGGGCGCCAAGGGGGGTCAGGCTTGCGGGCTTGAGCACGAACGGGCAACCAACCGCCAGCGCCGGCGCGATCTTATGCGCGGCGAGGTTGAGTGGGAAGTTGAACGGCGAGATGAACGAGCAGGGGCCTACTGGGACGCGTTTATACATCCCGCGATAGCCTTTGGAGCGAGGCCCAATTTCCAGATTCAGGACCTCGCCCTGAACGCGGACCGTTTCGCCGGCGGCAATTTCAAACGTTTCAATGAGGCGCCCAACCTCGCCCCGGCTAGCCTTGATGGGTTTGCCTGCTTCCGTGCAAAGAATCTGCGCCAATTCCTCCGCGCGTTCCCGGAAACGGGACACCGCGTGCATTAACACGGCTTGTCTTTCGTAGGGGGCCATATCCCGGAGCGGCTGGGCAGCCTGCGCGGCCGCTTCAATGGCGCTATCGATGTGATTCGTGTCCGCCAAGGGAACCCGCGCGGCTACTTCGCCGGTGAATTTGTCCCGAACCTCCAGATCGGCGTTGGGCTCGCACGGTTCGTTCGCAAGATAAAAGGGATACGTCGAGGTTTCCATTCCAAAGCTCCATATCTTCAAGAAAGGTCAAGGCCGCGGCTGAGAGCCGGTATGTCGTGATTCAACATACGATCATTGTGCGCGTAGTCGATGGGAATATCAATGAGATGAACGCCGCGGGATTCAAGACAGTGCTTCATTGTTGGCACAAGCTCGTCCAGGCTTGATACGCGATGTCCATGGGCCCCGTAGCTTTCCGCATAGGCGGGAAAGTCGGGATTGGCGAAGGACAAGCCATAGGGTTGAAATCCCATGCTCTTTTGCTTCCATTCGATCATGCCATAAACGTTATCGGTTAGCACGAGCACGACAAGGTCGAGGTTTAATCGCACAGCGGTTTCCAGCTCTTGCGAATTCATCATGAAGCCGCCGTCACCACAGATGCCCATCACCTTTTTGTCGGGAAACACCAGTTTGGCCGCCATGGCGGATGGCAACCCGGCCCCCATGCTCGCCAAGGCATTGTCTAGAAGAACCGTATTGGGACGAGACGCCCGATAGTTGCGCGCAAACCATATCTTGTACATTCCATTGTCCAGCGCGATTATGCCGTCTTCAGGCATTACGGAACGCACATCATGCACCAGCCGCTGGGGATCCACGGGAAAGCTCTCCGCCGCCTCGCCCGCGTGGATGTGCTCGTCCAGGGCCCGTTTGACTTTCATCATGCCCGAGAAGTCCCAATGCGCCTGTGGTTCGAGTTGCTCATTCAGTTGCCAAATACTGTTTGCGATATCGCCAACCATTTCAACCTGCGGGAAGTAGACGGGGTCCACCTCCGCCGGCGCGAAGTTGATGTGGATGACCTTGCGCGCGCCTGTTGTCATGACAAAGGGCGGTTTCTCCACGGTATCGTGCCCAACATTCAGGATCACATCGGCCATTTGAGTCGCCCGGTGCGGAAAGTCGCCATCCGTAACGGCCGCGTTGCCAAGAAACCGGGGATGATTTTCATCCACCACCCCTTTTCCCATCTGCGTCGTGATAAACGGTATGCCGTGCTTTTCCACGAACTGCCGTAACATTTTCGCTGTCATTTTTCGGTTGGCGCCCGAAGCGATCAGCAAAAGGGGGCTGCGGGCCTCTTTGAGCATCTCAATGGCGCGGCGCACGGCCTTGATCTCCGTGATCGGTCTGCGCGCGAGGCTTGCCGTGAGCGGCGTTTCATTCGTTTCCTCACGGCTGATATCCTCCGGCAGTTCGATATGCGCCGCCCCCGGCCGCTCTTCCTCGGCCCGCCGGAAGGCCTCCCGGACGCGCGCAGGCAGCCGGGGGGCGCTCACGATCTGATGGGTGTATTTGGTGATAGGCGACATCATGTCTACAACATCAATGATCTGGAATTGCCCCTGTTTGCTCGTCTTGATGGGTTTCTGACCGGTAATCATCACCATCGGCATCGCACCAAGCTGAGCGTAGGCCGCGGCGGTAACGAGGTTTGTCGCTCCCGGTCCCAGCGTGGAAAGACACACCCCGGCCTTTCCCGTGAGCCGGCCGTAGGTAGCAGCCATGAAGCCGGCCGCCTGCTCATGCCGCGTAACAATGAACCGAATGTCCGACCGGCTCAAGGAGTCCAAGAGATCGAGGTTTTCCTCTCCGGGTATCCCGAACACATACGCAACACCTTCTTGTTCGAGGGCTTTGACTAACAGGTCGGAGGCCTTCATGACGCAGATTCCTTTTCGCAAGAGGGTAATCGCCACGCCATGACAAAGGCGCGGCATCGTGCTGATAAGCTGACGCTTCCCGTCAACGCAGGGCTCTTCTACGTATACGCTTGTTGACACGGTAACATTCCCCGTACGCGCGTTCGGCGCACCGTTTGCAGTCATGGACCGCGATTGGCGCAGTGACCGGCGCGGGGCGCGGCTACATTGAAGCGCATCAGTTTACTATGAGTCGAACGCGGGACGATAACCTTACACGTGGAGGCGTGTTGTCGGGTGGGGACGGCCCTTTTATGGCTTATGCCATGCGCGGATGCCGGGGCCTCAGTAACTACGCGAAGCCAGATCTGCAATCACGTTGGGGCATAACAAGCTGCTGGAGAGCGCTTCTGGCGTCTACGCGATCTTGGTTGCACAACCACACATTCACTCTACTCAATCGGCCATCCGCCGTGGGCGTCGATGGTCTGGTCGATTTGTTCCATAAGACGCTGAGTTTCGCCAAGGGCGGCCACGATGTACTGATAGGTCTGCAGGTCATCGTAGGTCAGCGTCCGGTTCTTGCGGTCGTTCAACCACTTCTGGCACACCTGGTAACCGCCCACGTGAAACTCCCAGATGTCTTTTGGCACGCCTTCGAAATACTGAACGCCGTTGATGTAAACGCGCTGCTGCGGCTCGACATACCATACCTTCTCCACGGTATTCGAGCCGGATGCGGGAAAGCGCGTGCTCCGGGGGATATCGG
>JAWOFY010000040.1:0-9201 GCA_046497285.1 Candidatus Hydrogenedentota bacterium | reverse complement strand
CAGGGCCTCATCGCGTTCTCGCAAGATCTTCTCGCTGAATTCCTTGGAAGGCCATTCCGTCACACGGCTCTCGAGGGCCTCCATCCGCTTCAGAACGCCATGCACCTGTTGCGCCAGTTCCCCGACTGACTCGCCCACCACGTCAAGCCGTCGGTGAGCTTCTTCCTCGGCACCCTCGCGTTCATCTTCCTTTTGCGCATGCCCGGCGGCAAGGGGTCTCACGTATTCTTCCAAACCCTCAAACGCCTCGGTCAAGGAAGCGATCCGCGCGCCCATGGCCGATTCGGCGCTGCGATCTTGCGACACCGTATCGCGGAGTTCCCGCACGGTCTCATTTAACGCCGCCAGGCCCGTTTCGATGTGTTGCAGGGCTGGCTTAGGGCCGTGATCTTGTCCTGTCAGCCGCAACGCCTCTACGTTCTGCTCCAGCCGGTCCATACGGGCGGTCACATCTCCTTTTAGTCCCGTAACCACTTGCCGAAGTTCGTTCACAGCCTCTTTTGTCTCGGCCGGGCCAGCCTCAAGCTCCCCGCACAACCGGTCCAAAACCGCTTGGATGGGCCGCAGTTGCGTCTCCTCGTCGGCGAAATTGTGGAACCCTTGGGGTTCTTCGGCCAGATCGCTAAACTCGGCCATTTGCCCATTTAACCGCGCCCACGGCGCATCCCGCAACGCGCGCCGAAGGCCTTCAAGGCCTTGAAGATCGTGTTTGGTGCGGACAAGCACCCCTTTGATCCCTTGAAGCGATCGCAATATTTCAGGTGGCCCGGGCTGTCCTCGGGCTAAACTCTTTCGCGTCCGCTTGTAGAGACGTTGAAAAGCCATGACCTGCCGTTGGAGCGTATCCGCAGCCTCCCGCGCCTCATCGCAATGGGAAGCCAACGTCTCACAGAGATGCCGCAGCATATCGATGGATGGCGTATTAGGTGGGGGTGTCCCATGAAACGCAAGAGCAGTCAACGCGTCTTGCGTCTGGCCAGCGGATGATTCGCCTCCCCCTCCACCAATGCGTTCCCGCTTTTGTTCGGTCTCGCCTGTTTGCGTGTTCCAGTCTTCTATGGCCGCTTCCAGCCGCTGCAATATTTCTTCGCGCGAAGTACCCATACGAGATAATCCTAAGGAGGTTCGCTGGCCGCCACGCAACAAGGAGCGGCCACTCTCGCTGCATAATCAATCTAATGTGAAGGAACAAAAGCCCAAGGCTCAGCCCCCTAACCCCGCAGGCATTCTAGACTTCGATTCACATGGAATCAAACACGCGAGTCCAGCCGTTTCAAGTCTTAGTTAAGTTGGTACTGCCCCGCCATTTGGGGCGTTGCCGGGATGTCTGTGGCGGGAGAACCAACACGGAGCACGGTGAAGCGGTTTTTCAGCTGTGGATCCAGAAGACACGTCATTCCAAGAGGCGAGTCTCCGGAGCGAGCCCCCCGTGCGATGCTTCAAGCGTTTCAAAATCGGCCGGGACTTGTTTGAAAATCGAACACCATTTCAAGACGCAGTGGCCTATCGCCATGGGTTTCCTCCCGGAAAACCCGCTATAATGGGGCCAGTTGACGTTTGCTCGCTCGGGGCGTGAAGCTGGCACGCGCCTTGCTTTATTCTAAGTGCAGACCCGGTCTCACGGGATACCCATCCCAGAAGGCCGTTTCGATAGATTAAGTGAAGCGTGGAGCGGGGGTTCACTAGAATCCCCCCTCGCCCACCCCTAGTGAAAGGAACTTACGAAAGGAGGGTTGCATAATGGCGCCGAATCAAGGTTGGGATCCGTTCCGTGAATTGGACCATTTGCGGCGAGAGGTCGAGCGAATGTTTCAGGACTTTGGCGTGAATTTACCGGCTGGAGGAAACCGGGGGCCGGCGTTTTTACCGGGCCAGGCGGCGAGGGGAATGTATCCGTTGCTGAACGTCGCGGACGACGAAAACAACCTCTACGTGGAAGCCCTTGCCCCGGGGGTGGATCCACAAGCGTTCGATGTGGCGGTGCAAGACAATGCCTTGCGCATCAGCGGTGAGAAGCAGGCTTTGTCCGAGGATATTCAGCCAGATGCTTACCACCGTAACGAGCGTAGCGCGGGCCGGTTTACACGGACCATCGAGCTGCCCGTGGAAGTGAACACGGAGAACATGGAGGCGCAATACAAGGACGGGATATTGCTCATCACGCTGCCGAAGTCTGAGTCGGCGAAACCGCGGCAAATCAAGGTGAAAGTAAGCTAAGGCCCGGAAAGGAGGGATAAATCATGACGGAGTACACGGTGCAGACGACAACCGGGGAGCAAAACGTCCCGGAAACCCGCGCGGAAGAGCAAACGCTGCGGCCGCCGGTAGATATATTTGAAATGTCGGAGGGGCTCGTCGTGGTGGCGGACTTGCCAGGCGTGCCCAAGGAACAAATGGACATCAACGTGCATGAAGGGGTGCTTACGATCCACGGCAAACTGCAGCACGAAACGCCGGGTACGCCGTTGCATAATGAATTTGAGCTGCGGAATTTCTACCGCCAGTTTCGCCTCACGGACGAGGTGGACCCCGAAAATATCCGGGCGGAAATGAAGTACGGCGTACTGACGGTGACATTGCCTAAGTCGGAGAAGGCGAAGCCTCACCGGATCGAGGTGAAGACATCCTCGTAACGCAGGGGCGATTCCCCGCCGCAAACCTGAACAAGAGAGAAAGGCGGGCCCAAGAGCGTGAGGCCGGTCCCGCGATAGAAAAACGTGGAAGCAAAGAGGAGGTGAAAAAGGATGGCGAGCTTGATGCCAACGGAGTGGCGCCAGCGCTTAGGGCGGCTACGCGAGGATTTGGCCAACACCTTTGACCAATGGCTGCCCGAACGCGGCCGCCGGGAGGAAGATTCGGCGAGTCCTACTTGGCCCGAGACGTTCATGACGCCGAGCGGCCCCAAGATCGACGTGGAGGAAACCGACAATGAGATCCGGGTAACGGCTGAATTGCCGGGCATGGACAAAGAGGATTTCAGCGCCGAGATAACGGGCAACCGCCTGATGCTCCGCGGCGAGAAGAAGTCGAGCCGGGAAGAACAAAAGGAAGGCGCCTACTACTACGCCGAGTGCAGCTACGGTTCATTCGTGCGAACCATTCCGCTGCCGTGCGAAGTCAACTCGGACGAGGCCGAGGGCGAATACAAGAATGGCGTATTGAAGCTCAAGCTTCCCAAGACAGAGGAAGCCAAGGCAAAACGAGTCAACGTTCAGGTCTCCTGAGACGAGTAGAGCGCCCAGTCTGAACTTGTTGAGAGGGCTTTTTGTTGTTGACGGTCGAGGTGGCATGGCCTTCTAGGCCATGAATCACGGGCTGGAAGCCCGTGCCACCTCACGGCCAAGACAAACCGAAATACACGAACATAAGAGGGACAGGCACTGGCAACGATGCGGAGAAGCGTGGCCGGCGGGCGTTCCGCCGACAAAGGCAGATAAAGGTGGCTGTCCCTCTTTCTTTTGCTTTTTGCCCTACTCTTCCACTTCCCCCTCGGGAAAGGAACCCAGAATCTGGAAGTGGGAGCATTCTTGAGCCAATTCCTCTAGGGCCTCCTTCACCTCCGGTTCTTCGGCATGGCCGAGCAGATCCACAAAAAAGACATACTCCCACGCGCGTTTCTGGGAAGGCCGTGACTCAATCCGGGTCAGGTTTATGCCACGCCGAGCCATGGGCTGAAGGAGGTTATGCAGCGCCCCGGGTTTGTCCTTGATGGTGAACAGAATAGCCGTCTTATCATGGCCGGTGGGCTCAGCGGATTGCCAGCCGATGACGAAAAAGCGGGTGAAATTGTGAGGGGCGTCCTCAATGGAAGACGCGATAATATCGAGCCCATACGTTTCGGCCGCAAGTTCGCTCGCAATGGCGGCGGCGCCCGGTTTGTCACGGACGATGCGCGCGGCTTCCGCCGTGCTGGAGGTCTCGATCAGCTCGGCGTTAGGCAGGTTGGCCTTGAGCCAGTTGCGGCACTGCACGAAAGGCTGCTGCTTCGAGTACACTTCGGTGATCTCTTCCAAGGGACTGTTGGAAAGCAGATTGTGGTTGATGTGAAGCATCACTTCGTTCACAATCTTGAGTTCCGACACGACAAACCGGTCCAGGGTGTCGCTCACCCCCCCGCCCATGGATGTCTCCACGGGCACCACGCCATAATCCACCCGCTTGCGCTCGACCTCGGTAAAGATGTCCGACACGGTGGCCACAGGATGGCATTCGGCCATGCTGCCGAAGACGCGCAACGCAGCCATGTGACTGAAGGTGTCCGGGGGGCCAAGAAACGCGACGGTAATTGGCCGTTCAAGCGCGCGCGTGGCGCTGATGATTTCCCGGTAGATGCCGCGGATGGCTTTGTCGGGGAGCACGCCCGGGTTCTTGCGCTTGAGTTCCTCGAAGATCAGCTTTTCCCGTTCAGGCACATAATACACCTTGTTGGTGTTCTGCTTGATGGCGCCGATCTCTTTCGCAAGGCGGGCGCGCTCGGTAAGAAGTTCCAGGATCCGTTCATCAATGGCGTCTATCTCGCGCCGCAAGTCGTCCAGATTCACTTCGAATTCCCTTCAAGAATTTCAAGGGGGGCCTTCTCCACTAAAATGTCACGTGTGGGCCCCGATTGGAATCGGACCTTGGCGCGGAGCTTCTTGCCGGAGCCCGACGTGAACATAACCGTGCCCCGCCCGAACTTGGCGTGGTGCACCTGGGTCCCCATTTTGATGCGGTCACCGCCCCGGTCTCCACCCCGGTCCCCGGCAGGGGCTCGCTGGGCTCGCTCACCCCGGCGGGCGGGTTCCGGCTCCTTGACGTCCACGGGGTCCAGGTGGTCCCGCCCGATCTCTTCCATGAAGCGGGAGGGATCGTTCTGGCGGGGCTCGCCGAAAATCACGCGGCCGCGCGCATAGGTGAGCGTGAGCGTTTTGCGGGCGCGCGTCATGGCGACGTAACACAGACGCCGCTCTTCCTCCAACTCCTCGCTGTCGTACAGGCTGCTGGCGTGGGGCAACAGGTTTTCCTCCAGTCCCGCGATGTAAACATGGTCGAATTCCAGCCCCTTGGCGCTGTGGCACGTCATGAGCGTAACCGTGGGTTCCTCGGGATCCAACTGATCCCCATCGCTCACCAGAGCCATGTCTTGCAAGAACTGAAGCAGATCCCCCCCGTGATCCGCGTCGAATTGCTTGCACGATGATACAAACTCATCCACGATTTCAATGCGTTCGCGGAAATCCTTGGCGTCGCTCTCCTCGACATGCCGGCGGTAGCCTGTCTTCTCAAGAAGCTGCTCCACCAGATCCGCCACACCGCTGGACTTGGCCTCAATGGCGAGGTCATCCATGAGATGGACAAATGAGCCAATGGCATTGCGCGCCCGCCCGCTGAGGGTCTGATCATCCTCGATCTCGCGCAGCACCTGAAGCAACGGCAGGCCACGCTCTTGTGCGTACTCCTCGACGCGCTGAAGCGTGGTGGCCCCGATGCCCCGGGTCGGCACGTTGATCACGCGCCGGAGCGCCACATCGTCGGCGGGATTCACCAACAAGCGGAGATACGCCAGGATATCCTTGATCTCTTTCCGGCTGTAAAACTGGGTCCCGCCAAACACCCGGTAGGGCAGGCCCGCGCGCCGCAACGTCTCCTCGATGACGCGGGCTTGGCCATTGGTGCGGAAGAGAATGGCGACTTCCTTCAAGGGACATCCCCGCTCCGCGATATCATCGCTTATGAACTCGGCCTCGTCGCGTTCCGAGCTGGCTTCGTACAGCCGCACCCGTTCGCCTTTTTCGAGCCCGGTCCACAAAGACTTGCCCAGGCGAAACTCGTTGTGCGAGACGACCCGGTTGGCGCAATCCAGGATCTGCTGCGTGCTGCGGTAGTTCTGCTCAAGCCGGATGACCGCCGCGCCGGGATACTCTTGCTCAAAATTCAGGATGTTTTCGAGATCAGCCCCACGCCAAGAGTAGATGCTCTGGTCCTCATCGCCCACGACAAAGATATTCCCATCCTTGCCCGCCAGCTCCCGCGCGAGGACAAACTGCGCATGGTTGGTGTCTTGGTATTCGTCGACGTGTATGTAGCGGTACCGCCGCTGATACCGGGCGCGGATGTCTTCGTGATCGCGTAAGATGCGGGCGGGAAGGACCAGCAGATCGTCGAAATCCACCGCATTGGCGTTCCATACCGCCTCGTGATACTTGTTCCAGAGATAGAGATACGCGTCTTCCTCGGCGTCCTCTTCCGTTGGCGCTGTCAGGCCTTGCTTGAACTGGCTGATCCAGTTCAACGTTTCCCGGGGAGAAACGCGGCTATACTTCGCGGGCATCTCTTTCACAAGCCGCTTCATAAGCGAAAGCTGGTCCGAGTCGTCCAACACCGTGAACGTGGTGGACCGGCCAAGACGCTCAATCTCGCGCCGAAGCAAGAACAGTCCGAAGGAATGAAATGTGCCCACCCAAGCCGCCAGCCGCTCCACGCCAAGCCGCTCCGCCACGCGCTCGCGCATCTCGTTCGCCGCCCGGTTCGTGAACGTCACGGCGAGCAGATTGCGCGGATCCACACCTTGTTGGGCCACCAGCCACGCGAGGCGCTCGACAATTACGCGCGTCTTGCCCGTGCCTGCTCCAGCAAGCACCAGCACCGGCCCGTCCCCGGCCTCAATCGCTTGGCGCTGCACATCATTCAGGGTGGTCATTATTACTTTCCTAAGTTGGTCCTCGCGGGTTGAAATCATGTGGGGAACACCGATCGTACGGCAGCCGCGCGCCGATTTCAAGAAGCGCTGGCGTCGCCGTCAGCGTCGCCGTCAAATAGGATCGGCGCTGCGCCGATCCTATTTGACGGCGTCCGGCTCCCATGGTATAGTGCTTCTGTAACCTAGGGGAGAAAATTGTGAGGTGTCAACTATGAAAACCACGCGCACGAACGGCTTTACGCTCATTGAGTTATTGACCGTGATCGCCATCCTATCCATCCTGTTCGCTATCACAGCAGTGGCTGCCCCACGCATCATTGAGCGGGCTCGCGTGGCCAATGCCCAAAGCATCATGAACGACATCCGTACTCAGCTTGCGACCTACGCCTCCGAGCATGGCACCTTTCCGCCGCGATACGGCTATATTCAAGACCCGGAAGCCGAGGAGGACCATAGGCGCCACTATTTGCTGCCGTACACGCAGCATATCAACATCCATCGCAGCATCGATGTGTATGATCCATTTTCCATGACCCATGACGCCAATCAAAGCGGGGAGATCGACCTGCTGGAATACGCGCCGTGGGGAGGGCAGGCTCGGCCTGGCGTATTTACATTTCCGCAAACGGTGTACAACCCAGTTAATCCAACGGGCGACGCGGCCGAAGACCTCGCGCAACAGATGGATGAGCCGCGGCCGTTCGTCTATGTTCCTGTGGACAGCGAACAGGCCCGCCTGGTCCAGGAATACTACCACCAGAACGGCGATTGGTGGGGCAGAAGCTGGGATCCCACGGATCACCGGATCCGGCGCCTCAATTTCCCGCCCTCAACCTATGACAGTTTTGTCCTAATAAGCGTGGGGCCTGAAGAAACCACAAGTGGAGTGGTTTCCCCTCATGAGTTCGGCAATACCAACCTGATCGACCTTTTTGAGGGTGATTTGGGCATGGTGTATCACGTCGCCGCCTTGCGAACGTATTACCTTGCCACGCGCGACCTCGAAGGGAACGGGGAGCCAGACTTTGGTTTTATAAACCGGACGCGCGGCGATGCGGGTAATCCAGCTTCCTACGCCGATTTCGGTGGCGCGGAGCAGCAATTGAACTTGCTGCCCGATGGCACAAACAGGGCGGGCCCGATAATTCTTCAATACTAGGCTATAGCCTACATACGGCCATAAACAGATACCCCTCTCCCCCTTTATGAGGAGAGGGGTATCTGTTTATTGGGAGACGGGGGAAAGGACACTTACTAGCCAGCGGTTCAGTAGCGCGAGTCTTACTTACGACAGATTGTTCACAATGGCTTGGCCGAACTCACTGCACTTCACCTCCTTGGCGCCATCCATGAGCCGGGCAAAGTCATAGGTAACGGTCTGGGAGGCAAGCGTCTTCACCATGGCCCGCGTAATAGCGTCCGCGACCTCAGTCCAGCCGAGGTGATCAAACATCATAACGCCCGAAAGAATGACCGAACTCGGGTTGACCTTGTCCAGATTTGCGTACTTCGGCGCGGTGCCATGGGTGGCCTCGAAAATGGCCGCGCCGGTCTCGTAGTTGATGTTGCCGCCTGGCGCAATGCCGATGCCGCCCACCTGGGCCGCCAGCGCGTCGCTGATGTAGTCACCGTTGAGGTTCATCGTGGCAATGACGTCGAATTCGTCGGGCCGCGTCAAGATCTGTTGCAAGAAGATGTCGGCGATGGCGTCTTTCACCAAGATCTTGCCGCCGGGATCGCCGCCGCAGTCATCCCAGCCCACCGCCACATCGGAGAATTCCTCCCGGACAAGGTCGTAGCCCCATTTCCGGAACGCGCCCTCGGTGAATTTCTGGATGTTCCCCTTGTGGACGAGGGTTACGCTTTTGCGCTTGTGCTTGACGGCGTAATTCAGCGCGGCCCGCACAAGCTGCTTGGTCCCCGTGACGCTGATGGGCTTGATGCCGATGCCGGAATCGGGCCGGATGTTCCAGCCAAAGGACTTCTGGAGATATTCAATGAGTTCCTTGGTTTCCGGTTGGCCCTGTTCGACCTCCATCCCCGCGTACACATCCTCCGTGTTTTCACGAAAGATGACCATATCGACCTTCTCGGGCTCCTTCACGGGGCTGGGGACGCCGGGAAAATGCCGCACGGGGCGCACACAGGCGAAAAGGTTTAGTTTCTGCCGCAGCGATACGTTCAGACTGCGGAATCCCTCGCCAACGGGGGTGGTCAGGGGGCCTTTAATGGCCACACTGTACCGTCTGATGGCTTCAAGCGTTTCCTCCGGGAGGTACGAGCCGCATTTCTGATTGGCCTTCTCACCCGCGAACACCTCCATCCAGGCAATGCGCCGCTCGCCCCCGTAACAGTGCTCCACCGCCGCGTCAAACACCAGTTGAGACGCGCGCCATATGTCGGGACCGGTTCCGTCGCCTTCAACAAAGGTGATAATGGGGTTATCCGGCGTCTGCACCTTGCCATCGGGCGCCACCTCGATCGGGCTGCCGTCCGGCGGAACCTGAATGTATTTGAATGTG
>JAWOFY010000384.1:0-7355 GCA_046497285.1 Candidatus Hydrogenedentota bacterium | reverse complement strand
AAACCGTCCTCGCCACACCCCAGCATAGCCAGCGGCAACACGATAAGTACTATGGCGAATGGGCAGACGGAATAGCGAATGTGGTAATTCATTATGCGAATCTTCCTTTCCGGATATTGGAGGCCAGTTGCTTTCCGAAAGGGATGCTAGCAAAATGAGAATCCATTTTCAATACAGCGACTTGCAGAAGTCCCTTAGTCGAGGGTGAATCTTGCTCAGAATCGCTGTATAGTGCTCGAAATACTCGGTATTGTAATTGGTTGCGGCGGCAAGGCAGACCTCTTCTTCACTTCTGCAAGTCGCTCTACAGCGCTTTTTCCCACCGCCGGCCCGATAGACCGTAACACAACGCCACAGCCGCATGACGAAGCTCATGCGGCTGTGCATGACACGCTGCGCGCCGAGCCCTCAGCTAGTCGAAGAGGACAACGCGAATCTCTTTCGACTGTTCGCTATCAGGGTCGTAGATCATGATGTCGTCGTGGCCGTTGCCCGTGAGATCCTCCGAGGTGGCCTCGCCATAGGGGGACACCTCAACGGACACCCAAGGCCGGCTGGACAAGAATTCGTCCTCGCCGCCGGTGTACACGGAAAGCTCGTTCTCGCCGACGCCGTAGGCCACGTCTTTCCGCCCGTTGCCATTGAAATCCCCCAAGCTGTACACAAGGTTGCGTCGATCCTCAGGGGCCTGCACGGGAAAACTACCCGTATAGGCGGGCGATGTGTCAAATCCGTCCTCCTCACAAAGATACACCTCGGCGTTTACGGTGAGCCGTCCGCGCAGGAAATAGCTGACAAAGGAGCCGATGCTGTAGGGCACCTTGAGGTGAACCACGTCCTTCCGCCCGTTGCCGTTCACATCCACCAGCACCGGCGTGGCGAAAGCCCCTTGCGATTCGAACACGGCCGAGGGCTCACGGGGATAGCGGAGCTGGTCCTCGGCAAAGTAGATTTGGGTTTGAGCCGTCATGTTGACCGTTCCCTGGGTCTGGGTAACGACCAGGTCAGGCAGCCCATTGTC
The DNA here is from genome assembly GCA_046497285.1 of Candidatus Hydrogenedentota bacterium. Taxonomy (GTDB): domain Bacteria; phylum Hydrogenedentota; class Hydrogenedentia; order Hydrogenedentales; family SLHB01; genus SKRY01. Next base: position 6,334 of record JAWOFY010000384.1, on the reverse strand, counting down.
GTTGATATCCATGAGCTGCGCCTCGGACTGCCACCGGTCGTCGAGTCTCAGGGGCAGTTTAAACCGGTGATGTTGGCTCCAATGGGGGCCATAGGCGAATTCGGCGTGTTCGTCCGTGAGAAACGCCATTCCTTTATGGTCATGTTCGCGGATGTCGAATGGTTGGAAGGCAGGGAAATCGTACCGGATGGTAACGCCCCGGTCGCCGCTTCCCCGCGCCACGGTTTGCACTTCAGCGCGAATGTCGGCGATATGGCCATCGACATTGCGAACAGCGAAGCCCGTGGGCATGGGGATCAACCATTCGTCCTTTCCGTCGCCCAGGAGGTCCACCGCCACATCCTCCAAAAAACGGGGGCGTTTGGAGCCCTGGGGCAAGATGGACATGAATTCGGACTCGGCCAATACCTCGAACCCGCCGTCTACCCATTGGTAGACCGTCGCGCCTTGGGAATGCGTCACCACCAGTTCCCGGGGGTCTTCTCCATCCACATCGGCCAAAAAGAGGTTGCCGATGCGGGGATCCAGGTCCAGCACGAACGAAGGCTCTCCAGCATAACCTCCTTCATCCCCGGCGAGGAACACGGCCACCTGCTTGATGAGCGGATCGCTGTCCTCGTCGGACATGACCGCCAGGATATCCTCCCGCCCGTTGTCGGTGAGGTCCTCGGTGGCGGTATTCCAGATATCGTATTGCGTGGTAAGGGTCAAGACTTGAGGTTGGGCTCCCAATCCAACGAGGAGCGCCGCTAAGAAGCAATGGGACATCGAATGCGTTTCCTTTTCCAAGATGGGTTAGTGGGGCCTAACCACCGACGTGTGTGAGGTCAGAGCGCGAGTCAACTTAGTGTAGAGGGACCGCCGCCAACGGACGTTGGTTTCACTCCGCAAACGCTCCTACGAAAGACCCGGCCTGAGGCGGCGTCCGCGGCGGACCACGGCATTGGTTGGATTGTACCGTATAGGCGGGATAGAATGCAGCCAGCGGTTGACCAAGTCAATGGCCCGGCGCCACCGCCGTTTCACCCGGCGCCGGCCGGCTGACTGTAGTATTATAAACTGAGGGACGAAACGAAACAGGGTAGCAACTCGCGGAAGTACTTTTACAGGAGTCAAGTCGTAGAGTGAATCGCCCCACACTGAAGGGAATCGTGTGGGCTGCCATCGTTTTTGGCGACAATCCAGGTTTTCGGTTCGCTTTTGCAAGTTGCTCAGGGGGAAGGTTTACCAAACCAACCAATGGATCCACGTAAGCGCATTGCGGAGTTGGAGGAACAAGTTCGCCAGTTGCAGGCGAGGCTGCGCGCCCAGGCGGGCGATAGGGGCGGAAGGGGCCAACAACGTCCCCCCACAAGGCGCCCTGAAGGGCAGCTGCGTCAAGCCCACGGTAAGGAAAAGCGGCAAGGCGCGGCATCCAAACAGCCTGAATCGGCGCCACCGCCTCCCACGCCGGCCGCTACCGGGCAGCCGGCATCCCTTGCAGGCCGTTTCGGGCCCCTCTGGCTCGGACGGCTTGGCGTATTTCTGCTGCTGGCCGCCGTGACCTTGGCCGCCGCCGCGGCGTGGAACATGCATGAGCTTGCGCCGTGGCAACGAGCAGCCGCGGGGTACGGCTTGACATTGCTCCTGATGGCCTACGGCGCCGTGACATGGAATACGGGGCACTGGTTTTCTCAAACAAGCCTCGCCTTGGGGCTCACGGGTCTTTTCGCCGTAACATTCGCGTCCGCTCATCTCCCCTTCATGCAGACGTTTTCCGCCTCGCCGGGCGGATCCGCCGCGGGGGCAGGGGCGCTACTGGTTTACGCCGTGGCGGCTTCATGGCGCAAAGCCTGGTTGCCGTCTGTGCTGCCCGCCTTTCTAGGTTACCTCCTTCTCATCGCCACATCGAGGGGGCTTGTTGGGGTGGAGGGCGCATCGTCCACGGTTTACTTGGGCGGCCTCTGCCTCCTCGTTGTGTGTTCCGTGCTGTTTGCCTCCTGCCGCTATCGCACGCTGCTGTGGTTGGCGCTCGGAGGTCATTATCTGCTGGCGATACATCTCAATGGCCCGACGGCGGCCGCTGTACCTCGCGACCCCATGGCGTTGTCGTTCGCAGCCGCGGGCTTCGCCGTGCTCAGTCTGGCGGCCGCCTTTCCCTCGGCGCGGGACAGCGCTTGGAGTTGGGAGCGCATCGCCTTCAGCCTGTTGAATACGCTTCTCTTCCTCGTGACGGCGCTTCCAGCCGTGGAAACGGTGATCCCATGGGGTCCCGCCGCGTCGTGGCTGAGCGTAGCTGGTATCCTTGCCCTGGCGGCCATTCATACGGCGTGGCGCAGGAGACAACACTCGCCACTGGCGGAGGTCTTCCTTGCCAAGGCGGGGATCGCGACGGGGATCGCGCTCCTCCTGGTCACACGAGAGCCTTATGACCCAGCCGCCTTCGCGGGCGGCGCGTTCGCGTTTGTTCTCCTGCGTCTCTTCACGGGCATGCGAGCCGCCACGTTTCTAAACACGCTCTACATCGCCACAGCCGTCGTCACGATGTTCCTGCAGGGAAGCAGCGGCGCCGTGTTCCGTCTAGGAGAAGCCGTCATTCCCGCCACGTGGGCGGCCGCAGGCGCGGCGGCCGTGTTGCTTACGGCGGCCGCGACGGCTCTTGAGCATATCAAAGTCTCTTCTTCCGAAGGCGCGCCGTGGGGTGGCCAAGGCGCGGCGAACGCGGGCGCCGCGGCCCTGATTTTGCTCACCGGCGCAATGTTACACATGGAGCAGCAACCCGGCGCCCCCTTCATCCTCGCGTCTTTGGCGGTGCTTGTGCTTGTGCTGGGAACGCTGTGCTTCTCAGCCGCTGTGCGCGGGGCCAGCTTCCTTGTACTGGCGGGGGCGCACGCCACGTATCACGTCTACATGACGCTCGAACCCGGCGTCTTTATGGAACAGCCCGGCTTTTTGGGCCTGAGCGTGATCCTAGCCGCGCTTACGGCCGGCGTGGGTCCTTTCTGGGACAGGCTTTTGCCTCGCCGGGCGGTTGAAGGCGAAGCCTTGGCGGGACTCACGGCGGCCTTACCCTATCTGATGGCGGGAATCCTTGTCATCCGCTTGGCCCTGGCCGAGATCCCCGCCATGTATTTGCCGCTTAGCCTGCAAGTCCTCGGCACGGCCATTTTAGCCGCGGGTTTTTTCACGAAACGCTTGGGGGTCAAGGCCTGCGGAATACTCGTGGCGGCGAGCGCCGCGGCAGCGTTCTTCCAACGTCTTTACGCGGCCGAGGAAACCCTTGAGACCCTCTCCTGGCATGGAGCCTACTACGCCAGCTTCGCGCTGCTCTACGTCATCGCGGAGCGTTTCGGCGCTTGGGCGGATCGCCGGAAGAAGCCAGCGGCAAACGCTCACGGAGAGGATGCCGTGCGTACGCTTCTCGTGGGCGCCGGGGGAATCGTTGGCGTTCTGACGCTGGCGGAATGGGCGCCCTCACTTCACCTTTCCCTGTATTGGGGCGGATTGGGCCTGGGCATCCAGCTTCTAGGCTTCAGCCTCGACGAGAGCCGCTATCGCTGGACGGGGCTGTTCATCCTAGCCGCGGCTATTGGCCGGGTCTTTCTTGTGGATCTCTGGCATTTGCCTTCCTTCTACGCCCCCTTGTCCGCCGCCGCTCTAGCCGTGGCGCTCTTGGTGGTGTCCTCGCTCTATTCCCACGCATGGATCAAGACGTTGCGCCGCCGGATCTCCTTGTGAAACCGCCGACACGAGTTGACATGCTTGTGAAGCGCAACGCCTTGGAGAACAGCGGGGCGGCGGAAGGAAATTCATCCTCACCCAATGGGTGAGAACGTACCGCCGGCGTCTCGCCGGAATTTATGAGCCGCCTGGAAGGCGGCGATACGGTTCTTGCGAATCCTTATCCGGCGATTGGGGTTGACATCGCACGTAGGTAATATGTTATGTTTCCATTAGCGTGGGAGCCCACCCGCATCATGTATGTCTCGGTCTAGGGCCTTGTGGATAAGCGCGCCGTTCGCTTCTCCATTAGGCTGTTGCGTGGAAGAAGGGGATTTCATAGGGTTTGATGAGGGGGCTGGGGAGCGCCCGGCAACAGCCCGTGAATAGAGTCCGCCGCACCACCGTCCATATATAGAGATAAGACACGTGGAGCGTAGGCGGCGGAGGTTCTACCCTTCAAGTTTCAAAGGTGCGAATCGCGGAGAGATAAGAGGGAAGGTCTCTCCAAGGGGAGGTTAGGAACTACGTATGCAGGGCACAAAGCAAAAGGAACTCGGCCGCGCGGAACAGCGCGCCATGGAATGCCACTGGAAACGCCTTTGTAAAGAGGCGGGCAAAGAGGTCCCGTATGAGGTGGCGATGGATGATTGGCTGGACAATCATGCCACGGCGTGGCGGGAAGAGCATCAACGCCGCGTGATGGAACGCCAAAAGGAAGAAATGAACAAGCACCGGTGGATAGAGTCGGAGAAGGCCCAGTGCGACTTGGGATCCAAGGCCTATATCGACTGGATCAAGAATTACGCCGCTCAGTGGCGGTCGTGGTATGAGCGCGAAATAGAGGGGCTGGAGGTAGAAGGGCTGGAGGCAGAGTAAGCCGGCCCTGGCCCCGCCGCATTGCGACAAACGCTGAGATTAAGGATTGAACACCCCCGCGATCGTTTCGAACACGATCGCGGGGGTAGTTTGTTTCGCGAGAGACAGCGCTTCCATCACCCGCCCTGCGGCCCCCTTTTTTCAAGCCCCTGGCTTGAGTAGCGTCAGTAGCATCACCAGCGGGGTGTCCGCCCGGACACTGTGAGGCAGGTGCGCGGCCATGTGGATCCACGTCCCCGCCTGCAAGGGCTTCTCTTCCTCGCCAAGGATGACAGTTCCCTCGCCTTCAAGCACGTGCACAACCGCCGGCTTGGAGGCCGTGTGTTCGGACAGTTCCTGCCCACGCCCGAACGCGAATAGCACCACCTTGATGTTCTCGTCTTGGTACAGATTGCGGCTCAGGATGCCATCGGCCGGGGGTTCCGCGTCTTGGGTCAGTTGCTCGATGAAGGTATAGGAAAGCGGCTCGCTGCTCATGAAGGGCTCCTTATCTCTATTGTTTCGTAGCCACCAGGCTCACGGCGTACGTATGGTTCGCATGCTTGCGGAACACCCGCCGCATGCCGCGCACCCGCACGCTCAGTTTACCGCCACACGGACCGCTGGACCCGGTCTGTAAGCCAATCGCATTGAAGCGCGAGACGTTCCAACCATTCCGCGGTGGTGTAACCTCCCACAGAACCACCGAACTGCTGGAACTGAAAGCAAAGCGTGGCCACGTGTTTCAAGCCGGCCGCGTAGTAGAGAACCGTCTCCTCGGTAAAGGCCAAGGTGCGATGTTGCTGGTAGGCTCGTAAGAAGGCGTCTGTCCGCCAAACCAAGCGGGCGGGGTCGGTGCATGTGCGGATGCATAGATTGGAGAGGGCGTACGCAAGATCTTCGAGAAAGCAACCTTCGCCCGCGAACTCGAGGTCCACGATCGCCGCCAGCTTCCCGTCGCGGTAGATCAAGTTGCCCCCGTGCCAGTCCCCATGAATAAGCCCAATCTCCAGTTCGTTGCGGACCTCCCAGCGAAGGGCGTGCTCGGCGTCGCGCAAAAACCGGACGATACGATTGCACTGATCGGCGCAAGCCTCCGGATCGCCGCCGGCGCGGGCCGTTTCATAGAACGTTGCAAAAGATTTGGTGGGCGTGTCGCTGAGCCGCCACTCGGTGGGATCGCGCTCGGGACACGGAAAATCGCGGCATCCCTCGTGCAAACGGCCTAAGGCCTGACCGGCTTGGGTAAGGGCGCTCTTGTTGACGGGCATGGGCTCGCCTTCGACAAACTCTTGCAACTCAATGGCCCATGTGTCTCCCTCGGCGAGGCGCCGGCCATCCTGGGCGGCCTCGATGCGGGCCACGGGAAGCCCAATGCTTTCCAGGCGCCCGGCCAACCGATGCTGAAAGCGCAACGCATCGAGCACAGCGGGGTCGCGCCGGTACGTCTTCACCAAAAAACGCCCCGCCGTAGCGTCAAGCACTAGCTTACGGTGCCTTCGCTGATGCACGTGCGCCAGGGGGCGAGGAAGCCCCACTTCACCAATGGCATAGCGTTCGGCGATAAATTGCTGCAACTCTTTGAGTCCGGATGATGCCTCCATTACGCCCCCCGCCTTTACGTCAAAAACCACCCCAAAACCCCACTAGGCCAACGGCCTCACGCCCATTCTACACTACCGCCGCCCTTCCGCACAGGATCGCCCGCTCAAGGACAGGCAAAAAACCAATAACGGCGTCTTCAACTGGGTAATTTCGATATTTGATTTTATCTTCA
>JAWOFY010000258.1:0-13769 GCA_046497285.1 Candidatus Hydrogenedentota bacterium | reverse complement strand
GAGGCGCGCCTCCAGGTCCGCGGAGGCGGCGAGGCCGGCGGCCCGGCACGCGGCCTGCGCGGCAAAGTCGGCGGCATCTGTGCCGAACACCGCATCCACAAGCGCGATCTCCCGCGCCTGTGAGGCACGGGGCGTGGCGCCGACGGCCCGGCAAGCGTTCACCCAACCGCTCCGTTGGGCGGGACGTGATGCGGATCTCATGTCACAGTGGGTTCCCATGCTTTTTGGAGACGACACTGATTTGGAGGATGCCCTTGCCCGCTACGGCATTCTGGGGGACTCCCCGACGGCGCTGCTTGTGGACGCCAAACCGGAAGGATTCTCCGCAGCGCTTGTGCTGGCCTGCGAAGATTTCGACGCCTTTGTCCAGGCCTTCGCGGATTCCTTGGGAGCCGAGGCCGGTCTGGAGCTTAATCCCGGCGCCAACGGGCGAGCGCATCTTCCCGAGGATTGGGTGGCATTGGACGCTTCCCCGTGGGTGGTACTGGGGCGGGACGGCGACTGGCTGGATACAGTGGAACAGGGGCTGGTCTGGACGAGACGAGACGCCCCGGATTCCGGAACCGAGCCCACGCCCAACGCATGGGCCTTGCGCGTTCAAGCCAGTCAATTGGCGGCGAGCCCCCTGCCTGCGTGGCTCACGCTCATGCTCGGTCAGGCGATCCCCGAACGCGCCCCGCACGCCTTTTCCCCGGCGGACCCGCCGCTACAAGAACACAGAAGCTCCGAACCCCCCTGGGCCTATCTCCGGTTTGATCCCGAGGGTAGTCCGCGGATGCTCTTTGAGCGTTTCCCTGAGGATGGAAACAGCACCTCCCCAGAACCGATGCTTGTCGACAATCCCGCGCCCATCACGTTAAATCTAGTCCCCGGCGCCATGCGCGGGCTCGTGCGCCAGATGCTGCTGAATGCGGTTGCCGCTCACGACGACCCGCTTACGGAACACCACGTGGATCGCATCGCTCAAGCGCTTACCGGTCCGATACAGTTACGGGTTCATGAAACCGCCGAGAGTCCCGCGCTAACCCTCACTGCCCAAGTGGACGATGGCGAAGCCGTGCTGGAGGGCCTACGCTGGTTGTTGCCTCCAGCGTCCGTCGCCGGCAACGGGTTTAGCGACGGCACGGACGGAGCGATCGCAGTTCGGGAGAGCGGCCACACCTTTTACATACTGGCGAGTCCCAGGGTGGTCCATCTCTCGACGGATTATACCTCCGCGATGACCGTCGATTGGGATTTCCTTGAACGCGATCACCGGCACTCGTTCTATTTCAATGCCGACGCCGCCCATGAGCTGCTAAGCAGGATGCGCGAATCGGGCGAAGGCCAATTCCTTTCGCCCTTCTTGGACGCTTTGTCCGCCGTGGCGGATCGCACGGACCAAATCCGGTATCATGCAGACCCGGAAACGGGCGAAAGTTTCATTGCTATTGGGCGGTCCTCGTCTTGAACACGGTATGAAAGAAGTACGCTTAACACACGAAACCGTATGGAAAGGAGCTGAATAATGAAGAGCGCGCGGAACAACGGACCCTGGGTGTTGGCGGCCTTGGCCGGCCTGTTGCTTATTGGAGGAGCGGCCTACGCGCTTGATCCGGAAGGGCTTCCCGTTCTGGAGCCGGATGAGGTGGTCATCGCAGACGACCACGCGTGGCCGCACTTCAACTGGGTCTCGTTCGACCAAGACAAGGTGGTGAGCCTGAACGGATATCAGTACGGCGTCTATTGGGATGCGGATCGCCTCCTCACCGTGGCCCGGCGCGATCTTGATACTGGCGACGTGGATATCCTCCGGTTTGACGAGTATGTACTGGCGGAAGGATTACCCGAATCCCAACAGCGGAACGCCCACCGCAACACCGTAGTAGGCATGAGTCCGGCCGATGGGCGGTTACATCTCAGTTGGGACCATCACAACAACGACCTCAATTACACGCGCAGCCGGGAAGGATTCCTGAACGATCCGCCCGAGAAGATGAGCGCCAGCGACTTCGAGCCGCGACAACCCTTGACGGAGGGCGCGCCGCAACGCGTCACCTATCCCCGGTTCTTCAACGATCACGAGGACAACCTCTACTTCTTCTACCGTAGCGGCGGCAGTGGGGCCGGCGATATCGCCATTTTCGAATACGACGGCGAGGCCGGGGATTGGACCATCATCAGCGACCAGCTGTTCGGACGGCAAGGCGTGTATCCGCCTTGGAACGACAGCGAATCGCGCAACGCCTATATGCATGACCTGTTGTTCGATGACGAGGGCCGCTTACACATCACGTGGGTTTACCGGGAAGTAGGGGCCTCGTGGGCCAGTAATCACGACTTGCACTACGCTTACAGCGACGACCGAGGCCGCACCTGGAAGAACAACGAGGGCGTGGTGATCGCCAACACGCGCGAAGGCGAACAGATCACCATAGATAGCCCCGGCATCGTGGTGTGGGAGATCCCGGTTTTTTCGTGGCTGATGAACCAATGCGCCATGACGCTGGACTCGAACAACAATCCCCACGTCGCGACCTATCATATGGAAGAGCCCTACGAGCCCGAGGATCTCGAGCATAATCCGCCGGCCGACGTGCAGGATCGCCTAAACTACTACCACTACTGGCGGGACAACAACGGCGAATGGCATCGCAGCGAACCCTTGCCGCTGCCCCTGCCCCGGCGGCGGCCCATGATCGTGGCGGCGCCGGATGACACCATTGTCATTTATTTCGCGACGAACGATGGCTTCATGTGCCATACCGCGGGCGCTGCGGACGAGTGGAGTGAATGGGAAAGCTTCCGGCTGACGGATTCCCAGTTCACCGCAACCGACGCCACCAAACCCGACCGCCGCTTGCTCGCGGAAGAAAACGTCCTCTCCTTCACCGCCGATCCCAAGGCCCTGGACGAGGGAAGCGGCTTCGCGTTTCTGGATTGGCGCATGGAGCGATTGGTGGACGCTAAAGCTACCGATTAGGGGGCGCAATTCAAGATCAGAACGATTGATTCGCCCGCTCAAAAGACCCGGCGAGGGCCCGCTTTGTGTTCGGGTCTTTCCTCACTCCTGATGAATTTCGCCGATGTGCACGATGGCGTCGCCCCGGTTCACCAGCGGGTTGAGGGTGTGGCCGATGATTAGCCCCGCGACGGGAGCGGGGAGATCGACCGAGGAATGGCCGAAGGCGTCGCCGATAATGGCGAGCCGTTGGCCCTTGCGCACGCGTTGGCCGAGAGTCACGGCCATGCGCGCCATACCGCCACGCCGTACGCGGACCCACTGGCTCTTCCGGACCACCGTGGACGTGTGTTTTGGGCGCTTGGCTTGGCCGCGCCGCATGCCAAGGCGGGCCATCACGCGAAGGATGCCGCGAACACCCGTAGCTATGGCCTCGCCGTTGAAGCGCATGGGTTCGCCCGCCTCGTACAACAGCACGGAGATCCCCCGCTTCTGAGCCGCTTCCCGCAGGGAGCCATCCCGTGTGGCGGCATGCATGATGACGGGCGCGCCAAAAGCCTCAGCGCACTCCAGGGTCTCGGTGTCTTCCAAGTTGCCGCGCACTTGGGGCAGGTTGCTGCGGTGCAGCGAGCCCGTGTGGAGATCGATGCCGTGGGTGCAGTGGCGGACGATCTCTTCGAGAAACAGATTCGCCAAGACAGACGCAAGTGGCCCCCTTTTTGATCCCGGAAAAGAGCGGTTGAGGTCGCGCCGGTCCGGCAGATAGCGCGATTGTTGGAGGAAGCCGAAAACGTTGACGATGGGGGCGGCTATCAGCGTGCCATGGAGGCGCTTGACCTCCACCTGCTCCATCACTTGGCGTATGATCTCAACCCCGTTGAGTTCATCGCCGTGCAGGGCCGCGCTAAGCCACACACAGGGGCCGGGTGTTTTTCCGTGGAACACCGTCACCGGCAGGTGCAGTGGGGTCTGAGTGGGAAGAACGGCAACGGGGATTTCGATGTACGTGCTCTGGCCGGGTTTGACCGTGACGCCCCCAACGGTGATGGGATCGCTCATGTCACGACTTGATCCGATCGCGCGTCTTGCCGGGTTTGGCGTGTTTTTCCAGAAACTTGATGATGGACGCCGCCACATCCACGCCCGTCGCCGTCTCGATGCCTTCAAGCCCTGGAGACGAATTCACCTCGATGACGACCGGCCCATGATTCGAGCGCAATATGTCCACGCCCGCGATGTTCAAGCCCATGGCCTTGGCCGCGCGGACCGCCGTGCTGCGTTCCTCGGGGGTCAGCTTGATCTTCTCGGCGCGGCCGCCACGGTGGAGGTTGGCCCGGAATTCGCCGGCGGCTCCGACCCGTTTCATGGAAGCGACCACCTTCCCCCCGATGACGAAGGCGCGGATGTCGCTGCCCTTGGCTTCCTTAATGTACTCTTGCACAAGGATGTTGGCGTTGAGGCCGCGGAACGCCTCAATGACAGACTTTGCCGCCTGTGTGTTCTCGGCGAGGACCACGCCGATGCCTTGCGTACCCTCCAAGAGCTTGACCACGAGGGGCGCGCCCCCCACGATGTTGATGAGGCCGTCAATGTCCTTGGTGGAGTTGGCGAAACTCGTCACCGGGAGGCCGATGCCTTGACGGGAAAGCAATTGAAGGCAGCGCAGCTTATCCCGCGCGCGCGAAATGGCCTGGGATTCGTTGGCGCAGAACACCCCCATGATCTCGAATTGCCGGACCACCGCAGTCCCATAAAACGTGTGCGTGGCGCCGATGCGGGGAATGGTGGCGCCATAGTTTTCCAGGACCTTGCCCTGATACATGATCGCCGGTTTGTGCGCGGTAATGTCCATGTAGCACCGCAGATAGTCGACGACGTGCATCTCATGGCCGCGGCCCTCGCCGGCCTCCTTGAGACGGCGGGTCGAATACAGGCTGCCGTCCCGGGACAGGACGGCGATTTTCATGTTTGTCTTTTCCATCGAGTGGGCTTACTCCTGGCGTTCTTCTGTCTGCGGTCCAAGAAGGAGCGGCCTGGGTCAACGAGAAAATGGCCGCGAACGGCCTGGCGTCCCAATAGCATGCGAAACCCCATCAGATCCCGGTTGGTAAGTGTGATATCAATGGCCCAGACCACGCCGAGCAACGCCACGCGCGTGTGGATAACGGGTCGCAGCTCTTGGTGCCCCCCTGAATTGCGAATGTAGCGTTCGCCGGCCAAAGGAACGGCGACGTTGATGGTGTTCGAGGTCGTTCGCTGGAAGGGATGGACGTCGAAGCGCACCATGGCGCGGCCCTCTTGCTCAAATCGCTCAAGATTGAAGGCATGCAGTACGCTCGTCCGCGCCCCCGTGTCCACTTTCGCCTTTATGGCGGGCGCCTCTAAGTCAACGAGTTCCACCCATTCACGCCACCCGATAACCGGACGGCTTGATCGCGATGGTTTCACGTTAGCGGGGCCTTCCCACGCGCACCGGCGGCCCCACTCCCCGGCGAGCAAGACGGGGATTAGAATTCATCGCGGATCATGTCCTCGGCGGAGATGCTGCGGAACTCAAACTCCTCTTCTCCAGGCGCCTCCTCAGACTCTTCCCCGCCCGGCTGCGCCGGCAAAGGCTCAGTATCCCGAATAAAGGCCTCACGAAATGAGCCTCCCGCCCGGCCCGTTTGGCGATCAATATCGTGGAACTCCACCCCCTCGGGGACGCGGAAATCGCGCTCGGGCAACCCTTCATGGGCCTTAATCATAAAATCCGTCCAGATGGGCGCGGCGACCCGGCCGCCAGTGTAGTTCGCACCGCTGCCCAAACGCCGGTTGCCTTCGCGGTATCCCACCCAGACGACGCCGGTAAACTGGGGCGTATAACCGCAGAACCACACATCCACGTTGTTGTTCGACGTTCCCGTCTTACCCGCGCGGGGCCGGTCAAGCGGCGCCGTGCGCGCCCCCGTCCCACGCTCAGCCACGCCTTGCATGATGTAGGTCATCAAATACGCCACATCTTCCTTAAACGCACGCTCCCCATTGGGAGACGTTTGCTGACGGGTAAACCCATCCCGATCCTTGATTTCGGTCAGCAGAAGAGGCTCATAGCGCATGCCTTCGTTCGCGAACGTGCTATAGGCCACGGCCATGTCCTGCACCCTCACCGAAGGCGTGCCCAAGGCGATGGTGAGACCCACGCGATCCTCGATAGGCGTGGTGATGCCCGCCCTTTCAAGATAGGAGCGCACCACGGGCATGCCGAACTGCTCAGTAAGCTTGATGCTGATGATGTTGATCGAGTTCTCAAGGGCTTGCCGGAGCGTCACCGGTCCCCTGAAGTCACGGCTGAAATTCCGGGGCGCCCAGCGGTTGCCCGCCGCGTCGTACCGCACAAACGGCTCATCCACAAGACGGGACGCCGCCGTGTAGCCCGACCCATTCTCCGCCGCATCCAGGGCCGCCGTCCACACAAACGGCTTGATGGCCGAACCGGAAAGCCGCCGCCCCTGCGTGACCGTGTTGTATTTCTCCCGGTCGAAGTCCCGGCCGCCCACCATGGCGCGCACCTTGCCTTCGTGGCCGGGCCGGTTATCAAGGACGATCATGCCCCCGCTGACAGGCACGAACTCATCCGCGCGCCCTTGTCCCGCAAGCTGTTCGCGCTTGCGCTCGTCGAATTCATCCAGGGCCTGCAGCAAGGCGTTTTCCGCCGCGCGCTGCAGCCGCGTGTCGAGACTGGTATGCACCTCGAGCCCTTGCTCGAACACCTCCTCGACGCCAAGACCTAAGTCCCGCAGCAGATACCGCCGCACTTCCTCGACGAAGTAAGGGGCGTAATGCCGCGCCGTGCCCCGGCCTCCGCCCGTGGATGAACCGTCGGGATCCACGAGGACATCCTCGAGCTCCTCTTCCCGGCCCCTCTCGTATTCTTCTTCCGTGATGAAGCCATTTTCCAGCATTTGGCCCAACACGACGTTGCGAAACCGCAGGGCGTTGTCGGGATGCCGAAAAGGCTGGTTGTTATTGGGCGAACGCGCCAGGCCGGCCAGCAAGGCGCTTTGGGCGATCGTCAAGTCCCGGCAGCTCTTGCCGAAGTACTGCTGGGCCGCCGCCTCGACGCCGTGAGCGCTGACGCCCAGAAAAATCTGGTTGAGGTAGAGTTCCAGGATCTCGTCCTTGGTATACTCACGCTCAAGCTGAAGCGCGATGATGGCTTCCTCGATTTTGCGAGCCAAAGTTCGCTCGGTGGAAACCCCTGTCACCTCTACATTGCGGACGAGTTGCTGGGTAATCGTGCTTCCGCCCCGAAGCCGCCCCGTGCGCATGATATGCACCGCCGCGCTTGCGATAGCGTCGGGCCGCACGCCCCGATGCTCGTAGAAACGGTTATCCTCCGTGGCAATGAACGCTTTGGGCAGGTGGTGGGGCATCTCGCTGAGGGGCACCAGTTGACGCTCCTCTACCGTGAATTCGCCCAACAACTCCCCATCAGCGCTGTAGACCCGCGAGCCCTCCTTGGGGCGGAAGTCGTCGAGCATCGCGATAGTGGCGCGCGCATCTTCAAGCACAAAGACAAACAAGCCCATGCCCGCGCCAACACCGGCCGCGACAAACAACATGACTAGGAAGAAGATGCCGCCGCATCCCCTCCGTTTAGGGAGATCTTCCGAGGAATTGGATGAATGTGGAACAGCAGCCATGTTTAGTATCCCGCTCTGCGTGTGGGTTTCATAAATCTATTTACAATGAAGGGTATCTTAACAAATGACCCGGGCCACTCGTGTATTCTTTCCATTAATCCGCGGAGCGCGCCGATCGGTTCCGAGAGCATGCAGAACCGGCCCTGTAGCCTTACCTCCCCCCTTGGTCGCCTTATGAGCCCCCGCCATTCTCCCGGGCGGCGGGGTGGGCGCGTGCATCCAAATAGCACGTGAAGAGGAGGAGCAGCGCCACTTGGGCCAAGAAGGCCCCCGCGGTGTTGAAAGCAATATCCGCCCACTCAAATGCGCGTTCGGGGACCAAGCGTTGAAGAAACTCACACACCATGCCATATCCGCTCGCGGCAAGAAAGGGAGTTACAAACTGATGCACCAGCGTGGCAGACGGCTGTGACCGGCGAATCCCTATGGAAATGATGGCGGCGAGCCCGGCATATAGCGTGAAATGCACCAGCTTGTCCATATGGGGTATGGTTGGTCTTGGCACTTCAGGAACAGGCTGCGTCATGAACACCAAAACAGCGAGGCAATACCCCACCGTCAAGATCCAATACCTTAACCGCACGCACACCTCCCCTTCACTAGCGCCCTTGCAAGCTACCGCCGCCGATGACCTTCTAACTGTCCTCTCATATTATACTCGAAAGCCCACCTCCGTCCCAAGATTTGAATCCCATTGACTACATCCACGTCAAGATAAGGCCCTCCTCTTCGCAGCTCCGTGACTCCCTCGCGGCCGGGCGCGACTGGCGTTAGCGTTCGGGATAGGGGCGCCTCTTCGTGCGTAACCACGCCACTGGGGTTCGTACTGTAAATGAGGGTGGAATTTCCGCCGCCGGACATCATGTCCGCAAACAACAGGAGCTGGTCCATGGTCTGCCGAGAACCGAAACGTAACAATTCAAAGCCCATCTCGAAAGCCCGCGCCGTGTCAATGAAATAGAGCGCCGCGATGGAAGGAATCACGCCTCCCGCGGGACGTTGGGACACTGCGGGCGGAATGATCCGCTGCAAGGCGCGATCGCCGCGGTCTCCAGGGTTCGCGGACACCACCTCCAAACGAAACGCCAGGCTTGGGCGCAACTGCGTTTGCTTCTCTTGAATCGCCAAGGCCATCGTCCGGGCCGCCTCAATCGTGAAACGCGGCGCGACGGGCCGCTCCCGGCCAAAGGGAAATTCGGCTGGACTGGTCAGCGCATCCATGGGCCGCGCATTGAGGTACAAGACCCGTCCCGATGTCCGGAAGCCTCCGCTTCCCGAGGGCATTCCCCCAGCGTTGGGCAATATCATCGCCACGGCATGATGCAACTCCATCGGAATGCCTCGCAGCAGACTGCCCAGACTTCGTATGTGGGACTCGCTCAATCGTCCGTTGTCAAAAACCAGAACTCCTGAGGCCGTCCAGATCTCCGCCGCGGCGGGATGCAGTCCCAAGGCTTGAGCCACACGCCCTCGCCCGTCGCGGGAACCCCGCCCATACTCCGCTAGCGTCAAGCCGAATTGGATTCCTACCCGCGCCCAGGCCGCATGTTCCACCGGTCTCATGCCCGGAGCCGGGACCATGCCCTGCGTATGTTCTCCCATCGCTTGAATGGCCAGATCAAGGACCAATCGTTTGCCGGCTGGGCCGGTACGGGGCTCCAGCTCGTGGAGGTAGGCCAAGGCGTTCGCAAAACTCTCAGCGGCCGAAAGGGATGAATACGGGGTTCGCCGTTCGGCGGCGGCCCCCATCGCTTCGGTCGCCGCCATGGCGGACACTTCAATGGCGGCATCTCCTTGCGCACCACCCCAAGACACGGCCTCGACCCACGACTGACCCATGGCCGCCGTGAAAGCGTTTTCCTCGAAGAAGTCCTCGAAAACCTCTTCCCAATCGCTGGTCGCAAACTCCGCATCCGCCAAGTACGCCCCAAGTGTCTCGAGCGCGTCGGCGGCCGGGCGTTGGGTCAAGGTTGCGAGCGCTTCCTCTAGGTCCTCAGGCTCTTCCGCGGCGCTGGGCATACCCCATAGGCTTAGTCCAACACCGAGGATGGCGGCCATCCATAATCTCAACGCGCGCATGGAAATGTTCTCCTTTCGAGACAAGCTCTCAATGCATTATCCAGCCGACTGCCGCTTTAAGTCAACCGAAACCCACGCCGCAGCCAATAGCCACGTAAGCCGCTGCCCATGTAAGCGTGGGGCGCTTACCATGTTGACAGGAAACGTCTTCTTGTAGGATGATTCGGCGATACTTTCCCCTTCCACACCGAGAGCACTCACAATGAATATATTCTTAGTAGGCGCCGGGGGGATCGGATTTCATCTGGCCCGGCTGCTGAGTATGGAGAACCATGATGTGACGGTCGTCGAACAGGACCGGAGCACTCTGGAACAGATCGATTACGAGTTGGATGTCAGCTCCGTGCGGGGCAGCGCGGTCTCCGTGATTCAGCTCAAGGAGACGGGCGTGCCCGATGCCGACCTCTTCATATCGGCCACGGGAGACGACGAGATCAACCTGATCTCCGCCGCCACCGCCAAGGGATTGGGGGCCAAACAGGTGGTCGCGCGGGTGGACGCTACCGACTATACGGAATCCTCCATCCTCTTGGAGGCAATCCTCGGCGTGGACTACATCCTGAGCCCGAATGCGTTGACGGCGCTCGAAATCGCCAAGTTCATCGAGACGCCGGGCCTGGTGGCCACGGAGGAGTTTGGGCGGGGCAAGGTGCAGATGCGGCAGATCAAGGTCACGAATTCGCCAGCGTCCAATGGGAAGACATTGAGCGATGTAACCGTGCCCGAGGGGGTGCTTGTGGGGATGATTAGCCGCCGGGGGCGGTCCTTCGTTCCCCACGGCGGATCGAGCATCGAGTCTGGCGACTTGGTCACGTTCATCGGACGGAAGGAGTCCCTGAAGCACATCCATCAGCTTTTCCAAGGCCAGGAGCCCAAGGTGGAAAAAGTGGTGGTCATGGGGGGAAGAAGCATCGGGCTTCATCTGACGCAGGTCATCGAGAAGCGCTATCCCGTGGTTAAGCTGTTTGACCGCGACTTGCAGCGCTGTAATGAATTGGCCGCTCAACTCAAGTCAACGCGCGTGGTCTGCCGGGACGCCACGACGCGGGTCGCGTTGGAACAAGAGCATGTGGCGGGGGCGGACGTTTTCGTGGCCACCACGCGCGATGACGAGCGCAACATCATGGCGAGCGTGTTGGCGAAAGAAGTAGGCGCGCACCGCACTATAGCCGTGGTGCATCAGCCCGACTTCGCGCCGCTGGTGGGGAGACTGGGCATTGATCACGCCGTCACGCCTCGCGCGGGCTTCGCCAATCGCGTGCTGAAGCTGGTCCATCAGGAACGCGCCTCTTCCTCGGCCCTCATAGGCGACGGCCAAGTTCAGTTGCTTGAGTTTGTGGTGAAAGAGAACACGCCCATCCTGGGCCGGCCGCTCAAGGACGTGAAGCTGCCCCGGGAAGCGCTGGTGGCGGCGGTTCTCCGGGGCGATGGCGTCATCATCCCGCATGGTGACTCCAAAGTCGCGGCTGGCGACTCGGTGATGCTGTTGGTGCGCAGCGAGTACCTGCCCCAAGCCATGAAGTTCTTCCGGCCATGAATTCCCGTTTGCTCGCGAAATACCTGGGCCTTTTGGCCGCGGCTTTTGGCGTGGTTCAGCTTATCCCTATCTTCTGGGCCATCTACTTTGGCGAGATACCTTCCATTCTCGCCTTGAGCGAAGGGGCGGCCGTGTCCCTCGCGGCCGGGGGACTATTATACATTGCGGGCCGCAACGCTGGGCCCCGCATGCTCCAGCGGGAGGCGTTGGCCCTCGTCGGGCTGGGGTGGATTCTCGTGTCTCTGCTAGGGAGCGGGCCGTTTATCCTTTCCGGAGTGCTGGACCCGGTGGATGGTTTTTTTGAAAGCGCCTCCGGGTTCACAACCACCGGCGCCACGGTCATGACCGATATCGAGGCCGCTCCGGCGAGCATTCTTTTTTACCGGCAGATGACCCACTGGCTAGGGGGAGTCGGGATTATCGTGCTGTTCGTGGCGGTTTTGCCTTATCTCGGCGCGGGCGGTAAACAAATCTTCAAGTCGGAGGTCACGGGTCCCGATCCCCGGGGATTAACCCCACGCATCCGGGACAGCGCCCGCATGCTGTTTCTTATCTACACAGGATTCAGCGTTATACAGACCGTGGCATACCTTGGGGCAGGGCTGAGTTTCTATGACGCCCTGTGTCACACGCTGGGCGGATTGTCCACAGGGGGATTCTCCCCCCGTCAGGCCAGCATCGCCGCCTTCGATAGCGTGGCGGTGGAGAGCATCACGATCGTTTTCATGTTCGTAGGAGGCACAAGTTTTGCCCTATTCTACGCCATGATGCGGGGGAATTGGTTCGCCCTGTTCAAGGACACGGAGTGGCGTGTCTATATTGGCATTCTTGTGGCGGCCACCCTTCTCATCTCACTGAACCTGGCCTTCCCCTACGAAATGTTCCGGCCGGATGACGCCAGCGGAAGCGAGGCCACGGGAGTGGGCGAGGCATTGCGCGCCGCGGGTTTCCAGGCGGTGGCAATCATGACGACAACCGGTTATGTCACCGAGGATTTCGACGCTTGGCCATATTTCAGTCGGATGGTGCTGGTTTTGCTCATGTTCTTGGGGGGCTGCGCGGGCTCGACGGGGGGCGGCGTAAAAGTGGTGCGCGTCATACTGCTCTGCAAGATGATCTACGCCCGCCTCGAACGCACGTTCCGCCCAAAAACCATTCGCGCACTCCGGCTTAATGGCGAAGTAGTGGACGAGGACGTGCAAGTCATGACGTACGGCTTCTTTGGGCTATATTTGGTGGTCTTCATTGTCGGGTTACTCTTTCTAGCGGGCTTGGGCATCCCTTTGGAGACGGCCATCGGCTGTGTGATTGGCACGCTAAACAACATCGGTCCCGGCTTGGGGCATGTGGGACCCGCCATGGACTACAGCCTCATTCCCACGCCCGGCAAAATCTTTCTTTCATTGTATATGATCCTGGGCAGACTAGAGCTGTTCAGTATCGCGGTATTCTTTATTCCCTCGTTCTGGCGGGTGAGATAGCGCGCATCGCATGATTTTCCCTTGCAACGGGGGTTGGGGGCATGTAATCCGGCGCTACGCCTAATTCCCCCTTGTAAGGGGGCGAGGGGGATGTAATCCAGCGCGGCGGGCCACGTCTACTCCTGGTCGTCCTGTTTTCCGCTCAAGAGGCGACGCTCCTCCGCATATTCCCGCAACCGCTCGCGCAACAGCTTGCGGCCCCGGTACAAGCGCGACATCACCGTCCCGAGGGGACAGTCCATGACTGCGGCAATTTCCTTATAGGACTTATCCTCGAGATCGGCCATGATCACGGCCTGCTTGAAGTCATCCGGCAGGGATTCGATGGCGAGTTTCACTTCGTCATCCAGCAGCTCGAAAAGCTCATTGGAACTGTTGTCCTTGGGCTCGTACGGGACGGAAGGATCAGGAGCCGTGTTCTTGGCGGGCTCCGTCCCGCTGAGTTCCACGAAGGTGGGCCGCCGGACCTGACGGCGGTACTCATTAATAAATGTATTACGCAGAATAGTGAGCAGCCAGGCCTTAATGTACGTGCCTTCCCGGAATTTGTCGTGAAACCGCAGCGCCTTCAGCACCGTGTTTTGCGTCAAATCCTGGGCGTCCGTGGCGTTCCGCGTGAGTTTCAACGCCACGGCATACAGCATGTCCATGTGTGAAAGAACGAGATCCTCAAACTCACTGGATCTTTCTTCCGGGTTCGCTGTCCTCATTGTGAAAGAGCGCCATTCTTGATATAGCCTAGAATTGCGCGGCGGCGTTTAGCAGCCATTCCCCCTGCTGCTTCCCCGCGAAGTGGTGTAAACATGTTGGCTGAATGGTACCAGGGAACCCCGCCGTTTAGCAATTCATCCCCTTTACCGCCGCCGCCGTTGAACATGAAGCCAGCACGCCAAACCAAACACCGGAAGCTCTCGCACCTAGCGCGCCTCCCGCTCATGCATACGCGCACACACCGAGCCGCACTCTTCGCACACGCCCGAACCGCCCGTAGAAACCAGCCCAATCACCACCGCGTGCTCCTCTGAAGCCCCTTCCCGCGTCCTGCG
>JAWOFY010000137.1:0-5503 GCA_046497285.1 Candidatus Hydrogenedentota bacterium | reverse complement strand
GCCGGTAATGTCGCCGAGCAGCGCCCGCTTATCGAAGTGGGGATGGATGGCGGGATCCGCTCTTGGAACTTGGGGGCGGAGCGTGTCTACGGGTACGCGGCCGGGGAATTGGCGGGCCGGTCTATCCTTGAACTCATGCCGCAGGAAAAGGCGGTCGCCTTTCGGGAGCACATGGAGCGGCTCAAGCGAGGGGAATCCTTTCGCCACTACAAGACGGTACATCTACGCAAGAACAAGCCCCCCATCGATGTTTCCGTGAACATGGAGCCGAAACGGGATCTCGATGGGGAGATCCGCTCCGCCCTCTTGGTTGTGCAACCCCTCGATAAACCGAAGAGCATTCACAAGGTGCTCTGGGAAAGCGACGAGTGGACCCGCGCCATCGTCGAGACGGCGGTCGATGGAATAATCACCATCGACGATTACGGCCGGATCGAGTATTTTAACCCTGCGGCGGAGCGTCTTTTCGGGTATAAGGCGGCCGAGGTGCAAGGCGAGAATGTGAGGATTTTGATGCCCTCGCCCTACCGGGAAGAGCACGACAACTACCTCGCCAAGTACCGCAAGACGGGCGCGGCGAAGATCATCGGGATCGGCCGGGAACTGGTGGGCCGTCACAAGGACGGCACGGTGTTTCCCATCGAGTTGGCCGTGAGTGAAGTGCGGATGGGAAACCGGCGGCTCTTCACGGGCATCGTCCATGACATTAGTCAGCGCAAGCAGGTGCAACAGGAGAAAGAGCGGGTCTTGCGCGACCTGAACAAGCGCAACATCGAAACCACCTGCTTGTACCGCGTCGGCGAAGTGGTCCGGTCGCGCGAAATGCTGAGCGACATTTTCCGGGAGGTGGTGAAACTGGTGCGTCCCGCCCTTCTTTATCCCGACATCGCCCGTGTTCGCATCACGTGCGACAATCAAGTGTATCGAACCACCGCCTTCGACGAAACCCCGTGGTTTGTTTCGGCTTCCATTATGGTGGCGGGGCGTAAACGCGGAGATGTGGAGGTCTATTACCTTGAAGAGCGCCCCCCGCAAGAACATGGACCCTTCTTGGGGGAAGAGAAAGATCTCATCGAGGCTATTGCCCGGACGTTGGGGGAGTTGATGGAGCGCCGAGAGGCCGAGACCAAGGTGATTCAAGCGTCTAAACTGGCCTCGATAGGTGAGTTAGCGGCGGGCGTGGGACATGAGATAAACAACCCCGTGAATTCCATCATCAACTGCGCCGACATCATCATCGAAATGACGGGGGCTGACTCGCAAGAACGGCAATTCGCGGAACTGGCCCGCTCGGAAGCCGAGCGCATCGCCAAGATCGCGCGGGATCTCTTGATGTTCAGCCGTCAAGACCGGGAAACCCACAGTCCGGCGCGCTTATGCGACCTCGTGGAATCGGTCCTTTCGCTGACCCGGAAGAAGATCGACAAGTCCAACGTCGAACTCGAAGTGGACATCCCTGAGGATTTGCCCGAACTCCATTGCCGCAGCGAACAATTGCAGCAGGTGATCATGAATCTGATCATCAACGCCCTGTACGCCTTGGACGAGCGTTTTCCGAAGGGGCACCCCGACAAGAAGTTGTGTATGCGGGCGGCCCCCATGGAGTACGGGGGCCGGTCTTTTGTGCGGATAACCGTTGAGGACTTCGGAAGCGGCATTGAGCCCGCCCATATGGACCGGCTCTTTGATCCGTTTTTCACCACCAAGGGCCGCGACCGGGGCACGGGGCTCGGGCTGTCTGTATCCGATGGGATCGTGAAAGATCACGGAGGGACGATATCCGTGGAGAGCGAACCCGGCCGGTTCTCGCGCTTCCACGTGGATCTTCCCCTTGATAGTGAGGCTGTTGAAACGAGAACGGGCGAGGAATGAATACAGCCGATTCGCAAGAGTCCACTCGCGTGCTTGTGGTGGAAGACGAGGCCGTGCTTCGGCTGACATTCGCCCAGTTCCTCCAGAATCAAGGCTACACCGCAGTGACGGCCGCCGACTATGGCGAGGCGATGGAATGCCTCCGACAGCAGAGCTTCGCCGTGATCGTGACCGACATCCTCTTACCCGGCAAGAACGGCGTCGATCTCTTACGGAACGTTCGGGACAAGGGGATGCGCTGTCCGGTCATCATGATCACGGGGGAGCCCAACGTTGAAACGGCGGCGGAGGCGGTGCGCCTGGGCGCATTCGATTACATCCCCAAGCCTGTAAAGGGCGATACCTTGACGCGCACCGTGCGGCTGGCGCTGGAGAGCAAGCGGCTCGGGGAGGAGCGGGACGCCTACGCCGCGCGCGCCAGCCAGTATCACCGGGAACTAAACGCGATCTTCAACAGCGTTCAAGATGGGCTTATTACGGTCGATGCCGAAATGCGCATTCGCCAAATCAACCAAGCGGGCATGGAGATTTTAGGGATTGAAGAAGACTTGGAAGGGCAGCCATTCCAAGCGTTCCTTCCCGGCGAGCTTCAACCGGCTCAGCAGGCACTGGAAAAGACATTGCGCACCCATGAACCCGTCCAGGATACACGCGTAGCGTTTTGCCTGCCCCGAAAAGGGGAGCGCGTAGTTATG
Organism: Candidatus Hydrogenedentota bacterium; assembly: GCA_046497285.1. Classification (GTDB taxonomy): domain Bacteria; phylum Hydrogenedentota; class Hydrogenedentia; order Hydrogenedentales; family SLHB01; genus SKRY01. The sequence goes on along the minus strand of JAWOFY010000137.1, from coordinate 2,936 downwards.
GTGAACACAGCTCCGCTTGTCGGCGAGCACGAGACATTTACGGGCGCGGTCCTCACCCTACGGGACGTCACGCGGCTTGTTCGGCTCGAACAACAGCTTGAAGAGAGCCAGCAGTACCGCGACATGATTGGCAAGAGCGCCAAAATGCGCGAGATCTTCAACTTGATCGAGGAACTCGCCGACACAGATTCCACGGTGCTCATCTGTGGGGAGAGCGGCACGGGCAAGGAATTGGTCGCCGCCGCCATCCATCACGCCAGCAGCCGGGTGCGCGGCCCGTTTGTCCGCGTGAATTGCGCGGCGTTGTCCGAGAACATCCTCGAGAGCGAGCTTTTTGGCCATGTGAAGGGGGCGTTCACGGGCGCTGTTCGAGATCGCGCCGGCCGCTTCGAGGCGGCGCACAAGGGGACGCTCCTGCTGGACGAGATCGGGGACATTTCGCCCCGCCTTCAACTCCGCCTGTTGCGTGTGCTGCAAGAGGGCGAATTCGAGCGCGTTGGGGATAGTACGCCGGTGAAAAGCGATGTGCGAATTCTGGCTAGCACAAACCGGAGTCTCGAAGAGAAAATCCACGAAGGCGAGTTCCGCCAAGATCTTTATTATCGCCTGAACGTCATACGTTTGGAGCTTCCCCCGCTGCGGGAACGGCGGGAAGATATCCCGCTACTGGTGGACCATTTTTGCCGCCGGTTCAACCGGGCCTTTAAGAAAGAAATTACGGGCGTCGCTCCGGAGACCATGTCGGTTTTCATGGACTATACCTGGCCAGGCAACATCCGCGAGCTTGAGAATTGCATGGAAAGAGCCTTTATCCTCTGTCATGACCCGGCTATTCTTCCGCGGCATCTTCCGCCGGAGATCGTTGGCGGAGGCCACCGCGGCCGCGTTACGCCCTCCGCCGCCGCCTCCACAGGAGACGGGGGGAGCACGTCTCGTCAGGAAATCCTTGATGTGCTCGAGCAGACGGATTGGAACGTCGCGAAATCCGCCCGCTTGTTGGGAATGGCGCGAAACACGCTGTATCAACGAATGCGCAATATGAGAATTTATCGCCCTAAACAATAGGGTACACTAAACAGCGCTCCGCATGAAAGAGGGCTGAGATAAGACTTTTTGCTCCATGTGTGGTACAATTATGTGTTGAGCATGTGTGCGCAATGTACATATTCGTGCGCCTGCAAAGCCTTTTACGCAAGGTAGGAGATTGGACGATTTCCTTACAAATAAAGGGAAATTCTTGTTCACTCCATACAGTGGGGATCGGTGGCATATTTAATGCACACATTTGTAGGAAGGCTGTTTACGGACCTAACGTAGCCGAAGGCGCAAAACAAGAGAGAGGGTTGCCATGTCCATGATTGATGTCATAATAGGGAAGGCCCAGGAACGTCCCCAACGCATTTTACTGCCGGAGGCCGAGGACGATCGAATGCTCCAAGCGGCCGCCGAACTGGAAAGACGGGGGATAGCGCGTGTCACATTGCTTGGCGACCGCCGGCGTATTCACGAACGTCAGGAGGAATTGGGTATTGAGCATGACGCGCATATCGTCGAGCCGCAGCGGGCGGGATGGGCCGATTCCTTCGCCGAGGGTTTTCAAGAGATGCGCCAGCACAAAGGCATGACGCTTGCCGAAGCTCAGAAGCTGATGCGCGAACCCATCCATCACGCGATGATGATGTTGCATCACAATATGGGCGACGGTCTCGTGGCGGGGGCGTGTCACAGCACTGGCGACACCCTGCGCCCAGCGCTTCAGATTCTCAAGACGGCCCCCGGAGCGAAGCTGGTATCCAGCTTCTTTTTTATGACATGGCCCGATCGCACGCTCTTGTTTGCGGATTGCGCGTTAGTAGAGGATCCTGATTCAGAGCAGTTGGCGGAGATCGCCTTGTCGACCGCCGCCAGCGCCAAAGCCTTCGATCTTGCGCCCCGCGTCGCTATGCTTTCCTACAGCACAAAAGGATCAGCCGACAGTGCGTCAACCCGCAAAGTAGCGGAGGCTGTTCAGATTGCCAATAGCCGTCTTGAGGAACGTTTTGAAAAAGGCCATGACGTGGCGATTGACGGCGAGCTTCAGGCGGATGCCGCGCTGGTGCAAGAAGTGGCCAAGAAGAAATGTCCGGACAGCGCTGTGGGCGGAGGAGCGCAGGCCCTCATCTTCCCCGACTTGAATGCCGGCAATATTGGCTACAAGCTGGTGGAACGCCTCGGCGGCGCCAAGGCGTATGGCCCCGTTCTGCAAGGGTTGCGGATGCCGGTGAACGACCTTTCCCGGGGGTGCAGCGTGGACGATATCGTGGGCGTGGCCGCCATTACGGCGGTGCAAAGTCAAATGCGGAGCCGCAAAGAGGCCGTCCATTGCGGCGCAATGGCGTTGAGTTAGGGGATTAGGGGACTAGCAACCTGACCAAACCAAAAGGAGAGAGCCCTTCTCGATATGACCAATACACCTAGCGGCGAAGCGCAAGGAAACCCAGAAACAGAAATGAAAGTCCTTGTCCTCAATAGCGGGTCCTCCTCCATAAAATTCAAGCTGTTCGAGGCCGATGAAGGACAGGAAGTGTGCGCCAACGGCATTGCCGAGCGCATTGGCTTGGACGGGGCAAGCATCCAGTACTGCTTTAGGGGGAAAAAGGACGGCGAATATACGGACTGCGTCACACGCAATCCCGAAAACGTGGATGTCCCGGATCACCGGACCGCCATAGAATGGATCTGCCAGATTCTGCTTGGCGAACAAAGCGAGGTGCTGGGGAAGGCGGCCGAACTGGTCGCGATAGGCCACCGCGTGGTGCACGGCGGCGAACGTTTTTCCGAGGCGGTGGTCATTGACGAAGACGTTATTGAAGGCATCCGGGATTGCGCCCGGTTGGCTCCCCTTCACAATCCACCGGCCCTGGCCGGCATTGAAGCGGCCCAGGAGCACTTCGCCG
>JAWOFY010000041.1:0-3207 GCA_046497285.1 Candidatus Hydrogenedentota bacterium | reverse complement strand
GTAATTCACCCCGGTTCGAGTGATGTTCCAGCTCGGGCCAGGTGAGACTTAGTTGAAGATCGCCACTTTGTGTGGACCGATGGACGTAAAGTGTCATGGAAGAGAATGTTGATCCCACCGGCACCAGGCCGGTGGGGAAATGCCAAACTGGCGCTGTCGGGAAGCGGAAGTCGGATTTTGTTACGGGCTGTAAAGAGAGAAGAAAAGGGTCAAGCCCGCGGCATCGCCGCGACGTCACATTTTTTGCAACCCTGGCAATCGTGTGGGGTCTGGCCCCAAGAGCACCTTCGCCAGGTGATACCCGATACGGACACCCGACACCCGAACCCGACAGGGATTCAAGGGCAACACGGAAAGGCATGGCGTGGCCGAACAGAAAGACAGTGTCGATCTTATTTGCAGTGTAGCGGAGCTATCGGGGCTTTTCGCGAACAGCCACGATCTGCGCGGATTCCTGCAGCAGGTTGTCAGTATGGTCGCCGCTCACATGCACGCGGCGGTTTGCTCGGTTTACCTGTATGACGAAGAGGCGGAAGAGCTGGTCCTGAGCGCGACCCACGGCCTGAATCCCGAGGCGATTGGCAAGACTCGATTGAAGGTTGGGGAAGGCATTACGGGCATGGCGTTCAAGGAACTACGCCCCGTCCGCGAGGAGCAGGGGAATCGGAACCCCTACTTCAAGTTCATCCCTGGTACCAACGAAGAGCAATACAGCGCGTTCCTGGCCGTGCCGATCGTCCACGGCCTGACTCGCATCGGCATGCTCGTCGTGCAGGACGTGCGGCACGGTTTTTTCGACGAGACCGATACCAAAGCACTGCGCGCCATCGCATCGCAGCTGGCCGGCACCATCGAAAATGCACGGATGCTGATGGCGTTGCATCCCGGAGGGAACTTTGCGTCCGCCGCCCATAAGGAGGAAGGAACACCCAGCTTTTATAAAGGATCCCCCGGCGCTGCCGGCATCGCGCGCGGCCCCGCGGTTAATTACGGCCGTTTGCAGTTCGACAGGCTCGAAGCCGCGACCGCTACGATACGGGCGGACCGTCTCACCCTTGACGATTTCGAGCGCGCCATGGTCCGTACCGAACGGGAACTCGAGGAGATCGAGGAAGGGATGAAAGATGCCATGGCCGACGTGGCGGCCTCCATGATTTTCAGTGCTCACCTTCTGATGCTGAAAGACGAGAGTTTCGCGGGTGAGATTCGCCACCGTATCGAGGCCGGCACCGGCGTGCTGGACGCCATACGCGATGTCGTGATCGAATTCTCGCATCTATTTGAGGCCAGCCCGAATGCACGGGTCAAGGAGAAGACCCAAGACATACAGGACCTTGGTCTTCGCTTGATAGAGAATCTTGCACCGGAGCAAACCGCCGCCGGGCACTATGCGGGACGTATTGTTCTCGCGGCCGACCTGCTGCCCTCCGAGATGCTTAAGATAGCGGCGCAAAAAGCGGCGGGCATGATCCTCACCAAAGGCAGCTTTACCGCCCACTTGGCCATTCTCGCCAGATCCATCCGCATGCCGATGGTTATCCTGACCGACGAACGGGCACTGACAATCCCTGAAGGCGTGGATCTCCTGCTCGACGCCAACCAGGGAACGGTCTATATAAACCCCGGGACGGATGTCCTCCGCCAATATGAAGAGATCGAAGAGGTGGGGGATAATCTGGACCAAGGCGCGGAGGATTTCACGGGCGAGACGCGTACACGAGACGGCGAGCGTGTCCTGCTCCTTGCCAATATCAACTTGTTGAGCGAACTCGAAATTGCCAAACGCATGGGAGCCGAAGGGGTCGGGCTGTACCGCAGCGAGTTCCCGTACCTCGTCCGCAACGATTTCCCCTCCGAAGAAGAACAATATCGCATCTATCGCAAACTTGTCGAGGAGATGGCGGGACGCCCGGTTGCTTTCCGAACGCTCGATATCGGCGGCGACAAGATGCTCTCGTACTTTCCCTCCATCAACGAGGAGAATCCCTTCCTGGGATTGCGCGCCATCCGCTTCTCTCTGCGCTATAAAGACATTTTCGTGCAACAGCTCCGGGCGTTCCTGCGTGCCGGATCCGGAGAGGATATCGGCATCATGTTCCCGCTGGTTTCGTGTGTCGACGATTTTGTACGGGCATCCGACATCGTGCGGGAGTGCATTGGCGAATTGCAGCAAGAACAAGCGGACTTCAATTCGAATCCGCGGCTCGGCGCGATGGTCGAGTTGCCGTCCGCCGTGGCCGTCGCCCACGAGCTGGCCCGGCGTGCTGATTTCCTCTGCCTGGGTACCAACGATCTGATCCAATACATGCTCGCCATCGACCGTACGAATGCCGCCGTGGCCGAGCATTACCTGTCGCATCACCCCGCGGTACTGAGGGCGTTGAACGAAGTGGCCAAGGCGGCCGCGGACACCGGCACGGACCTCTCGATTTGCGGCGAAATGGCCTCCGATCCAGGGATGCTTCCGTTCCTGATCGGCATCGGTATCCGTAAACTAAGCCTCGACACCCGCAAAATTATCCCCACCCGCGAAGCGATTGCCAAGATAGACACCGCCGCCGCCAAGCAGCACGCACACAAACTGCTTAGCCTTGGCACGCTCCACGACATCGAAGAAGCGCTGGCGGAGGCTTCGCCTTGATGTTCGGGGTCTGCTTCGACCACGGAGGACACAAACTTGAGAGTTCTTCACTACGATTCGACAAGCCACTTCGCCAGACGGCTCTTGATGCGTTGAAGCCTCTCCGAGGCTATTTGGCCAATGGACCCAAGAAGTATGTTTCCCTCCACCACTGCTAGGCGTCCCACTCGTATCACGCTGGATACCTTTAACCCGCTCCTCGCGAAATCAGGGTCGGATCTTGGATCATCTCCTCAAAATCCGCTGTATAGGGTCGCACCTGGGACGAGACCATACATATTAGCCAATCGTCATACTCACCAGGAAGCCGCCCAAGAAGGAGTGCCGGGCGTAGCTTTCCTTCCTTCAGATCGGCCTGGGGAAATCGAAACAGGACAATCTGCCCGGCCTGTTTCATGAAAACACCTCTTTCAAGTCAGAAGGCGTATAACTTGGCGTATCCTCATCTTCGATTCCCCGCACAGCACAAGACAGCGAGAAACTTGACCACCTTCTTTCCTGCTCCATCGCTTCACGTTCCGCCTTTGTTGTCAGGTACTCCACAAAATCCAACACCTCAACCTGAA
>JAWOFY010000028.1:0-3338 GCA_046497285.1 Candidatus Hydrogenedentota bacterium | reverse complement strand
GATCAATCTGCGCCATTACTGCTTCTCCTTTCGCGTATCCAGTCGAACGCAAAGCGTAGCATGGATTTCCGTCCCAAGCAAAGCCCGGGAGCGCTAGGGTGACCCCAATCGCCGGATAAGGATTCGCAAGAACCGTATCGGCGCCTTCCAGGCGGCTCATAAGTGCCGGCGAGACGCCGGCGGTACGTTCTCACCCATTGGGTGAGGATGAATTTCCTTTTCAGGCGCGAGTAACAAGGACATCACTATATCTTGGGCTGACTTATCCGGCGATTGGCGCCACCCCATTCATTTGACAATGGCCTCATTCGCGGTTAGGATATTCACAAACAACAACAAAGTTGATCTGGGTTTCATTTACATCAATTGAAAGGCCAGACTGCGGAGTATATACCCGCTTTTATCCTCGTTTTCGACAAGGTCTTGCGCCTCATGACAACTTATCCCATAGAAGTCCACGATCTTACGGTGGCGTATCGTCACCGGCCTGTATTGTGGGACATCGACGCCGTCTTTCCCGAAGGGCGGATCACGGCGATCGTGGGCCCCAATGGCGCGGGGAAGAGCACCCTCATCAAGGCGATCATGGGGCTGTTGCCCGTGGCGAGCGGGTACGTCGCCATCTTTGGCGAGCCGGTGGCGAAGGCGCGGGGCAGCGTGGCTTATGTCCCTCAGCGGGAATCCGTGGACTGGGACTTCCCGACGACGGCCTTCGACGTGGTGCTCATGGGCCGGTACGGGCACGTGCCTGTGTTTGGCCGGTTGCGCCACCGGGACAAGGCCATCGCGTGGGAATGCCTCGAACGGGTGGGCATGCGCGAATACGGCTCCCGGCAGATCAGCCAGTTATCGGGCGGCCAACAGCAGCGGGTGTTTCTCGCAAGGGCCTTGGCCCAGCAAGCCCGGATTTACTTGATGGATGAACCTTTTGCGGGCGTGGACGCCTCGACCGAACGGGTCATCGTGGACCTCTTGCATGAACTCCGCGAAAACGGAAGCACGGTGGTCGTGGTTCATCACGATCTCAACACGGTCCCCGAGTATTTCGACGATGTGCTCTTGTTGAATCAGCGTTTGGTGGCCGCGGGCGCGGTCGAAGAGGTTTTCACGACGGAGAACCTTAGCCGCACGTACGGCGGACGCCTCAACGTGCTAACGGCCGTGGGCGAACGGCTACGAAGCCGGGGATGGAGCGCGCGGGAGTAATGACCGCCTGGATGATGTCAGCGAACGTGGCCGCTCTGGCCGGCGCGCCGGCATGGCTCGAATTCTTCCAGTTCGGCAGCGTCAATGTGCGAACGGTTACCCTGGGGTGCATGGTCATTGGGCTGAGCGCAGGCGTTCTCGGCTGCTTCGCCTTTCTCCGCCGGCGCTCCCTTTTGGGCGACGCCCTCGCCCACGCCGCCTTGCCCGGCGTTTGCGTGGCCTTCATACTCACGGGGACCCGCAATCCCTTGGTTATCATGCTGGGCGCTGTGGTGGCGTGCTGGCTGGGGGCGGTTAGCATAGACGCTATCACGCGCTACACGCGGTGCAAAGAAGAAAGCGCGCTGGGCATGGTGTTGTCCGTGTTCTTCGGCGTGGGCATCCTCTTGCTGACCCACATTCAGCACACCGGCGGCGCGGCGCAAGCGGGTCTTGAACGGTTTCTCTTCGGCCAAGCCGCCGCCATGCAGCCAGACGATCTCGGCGTGCTGTCGGTCGCCAGCGTGCTGATGCTTGCAGCCACCGCCGTCGGCTACCGTCACTTCAAGCTGGCATCCTTCGATCCCGAGTTCATGGAAGCCCTGAATCTTCGCCGGCGCTGGGCGTCGCTCGCCATGGCGACGTTGTTGGTGCTGGCCGTCGCCATCGGTCTGCAAGCCGTGGGCGTAGTGCTCATGGCCGCCATGTTGGTGACGCCCGCGGCCGCCGCGCGCTATTGGACCCATCACCTCAGCGTGATGCTGGCGCTGGCCGGCGTTTTCGGCGCGATCAGCGGCGCGATAGGCGCTTACATCAGTTATCTCCAGGCGGGCATGCCCACGGGCCCCTGGATGGTAGTGGCAGTGTCCGTGATCTTCGGGGTATCCGTGTTGTTTGCGCCACGGCAGGGTCTCGTCGCCCGTGGGCTCCGCACCCGCCGTTTCCGCCGCCGCACCGCGGAGGAAAACCTGCTCCGCACGCTATACCGGCTTGGCGAGGATCACAAGGACTGGGAACAAGGCTACACCCCTGCCGAACTCATTCAATACCGGCCCATGGATACGGCCGTCTTATTGCGCATCATGGGCCGTCTGGAGCATCAAGGGTTGGTGTACGAGCCGGAGAAGGGGGTATTTCAACTTACGGCGCAAGGGCTTGAGCGGGCCGCCCGCTTGACTCGGCTTCACCGGCTGTGGGAGCTGTATCTCACCCAAAAACTCCATCTGCCCGCGGACCATGTTCACGCGGACGCCGAGGAGATCGAGCATATTCTTACCCCGGAATTGGAGGCGCATTTGGTCGCCAGCCTGGAAGAACCGGCGCGAGACCCGCACGCGCGGACCATACCGGAGGACAGCGACAAGAGCGCGGAAGCGGTGTCTCGCCTGTACGAAAGCGGCGCGTCCGGGGAGGAGGAGTAACCGCGCGATGCATACACTGTGGATCCTGATTATTGGCAGCCTAGTCGGCGTGTCGTGCGCGCTTGTGGGGTGCTTTCTTGTCCTGCGCCGGCTGGCTATGTTGGGCGACGCCATCAGCCACGCCGTGCTGCCCGGCATCGTGATCGCCTTCATGCTTACGGCGAGCCGCAACACGGTGCCCATGCTCGCAGGCGCCGGGGCCTTTGGGGTGTTGACGGCATGGCTCACCGACGTGCTGATGCGCCGCGGCCAGCTTCAATCCGACGCCGCCATCGGCGTAACTTTCACATGGCTGTTCGCGGTGGGGGTTATACTTGTGAGCGCTTTCACCGGCCACGTCGATCTCGATGTGGATTGTGTCCTTCACGGCGAGATCCTCTTCGCGCCGTTCGATACGTGGACCGTGGGCGGAGTAGATATCGGCCCTCGCGCCTTCTGGATTCTGGCGGGGGTCACGCTCGCCAATCTCGTTTTCATCGGGCTAGGCTACAAGGAGCTAAAGCTCTGCGCGTTTGACGCGGCGCTCGCCGCCGCCATGGGATTCAACGTGGCGCTGTGGCACTACCTGCTCATGGGACTGGTCGCCCTGACCACCGTGGCGGCTTTCGAAAGCGTGGGCGCCATCCTCGTGGTGGCCATGCTCATTGTACCCGCCAACGCCGCCTATCTCCTCACCGACCGGCTCTCGCTGATGTTGTTGCTCGCCAGCCTATTCGGCGTGCTCAGCGCCTT
>JAWOFY010000487.1:0-3748 GCA_046497285.1 Candidatus Hydrogenedentota bacterium | reverse complement strand
CACCAGCCCAATCGGAAGCCGCGCTAGATGAATAACGAACGCTGGACAGGATATACATGCGCAACGTTCGCGTGGAACGCCTCAAGTAATGGCGAAACTCGCGTTGATTCGCGCAAACTCGTGGTTACGAGCGGCGGTTGCGCTTTTGCTTAAAGAGCCATTGGACGATGTCGGGGTCGCTGTAGGCGGGGTCCCACGAATCATGGCCGGTATCGGTTAGTTCGGTGTACTTCACATTCCCGCCGGCTTCCCGAACCGCCTCAACCATGCGCCGGGATTCGGAGGGAGAAACGACGGAATCGTCTTCGCCATGCACGGCCCAGATGGGGGTCTTGGCGAGTTCCTCGGCATCTTCCGGCTGGCCGCCGCCGCAGATCGGCAAAAGGGCGGCGAATCGTTCGGGATGCTTGGCTCCGTACCACCAGGTCCCGTAGCCGCCCATGGAAAGACCGGTGAGATAGACGCGGTCTTCATCAATGGGATAGGAAGTTAGTACGGCCTCCATCACGGCGTCCACGACGCCAAAGGCCTTATCCCACCAGCTTTCGGCGGGGCACTGAGGCATGGCGACGAGCGCTGGAAACCGGTTGGCGTAGTTGCGGATGGCCTTGCCGATGCCCACGTCTGAAGGCTTAAGGCCGTCGCTGCCACGTTCCCCCGCGCCGTGCAAGAACGCGATAAAGGGCCACGATTCCCCGGGATCGTACTCCCACGGTTTGTAAAGGACATAGCGGCGCTCCTCACCGACCATGGTCACGGTTTGATTCAGAAAACCGGTAACTTCGCCGTTGTCCGAGCGGGATGCGTCTTCCATGACTGGCGTCCTCCTGATGATGGTGGCGGGTTTACGCGGGCGCCCTTTACCTTACTCCCGGAGGGCGGACGTCCATTCGTCCGCCTCAGGCCGGTTGCGCACAAGCAGATACACGCCGGCGGCTTTGGCAATGTCGCCGGGGATAAAGGGCGCGACAGCCATGAGAAACGCGGCCCACACGCCCGTTCCGCTCCAGAGCGCGAACCAGGCGATGCCCATGACGTAAATCACAAGGGTTCCGCTAACGAGGGCGGCGGCGGGATGGCGCACAAAGCTCATGACGTACGGCGCGGCGATGAAGGCCAACAAGAATCCGAAGGTTGGACCGAAGGATACCGCCAACAGCGGCGCGCCTGCGAGGCCCAGCGCCAGGTATATGCCGACGCCCATGGCCGCGTTCCAACGGCCTACAAGAAAAGGCGCCAGCAACACTACGAAGGTCTGCATGGTCACGGGGACGGGGGTGTGCGGCAATAGAACACGGGCCCACGCCCCGAGGGCCATCGCGCCCGCCACGGCCGTGATGCTCAACAAAGACGGGGCGGCGGCGGAAACTTGGTCCCGTGAGATGGGTAGAGAAAGGGATGTTGCACGCATCATAATAGTCCTTAGTACTCCTTAAAATGCGGGTAGACTTGGGATTGCTCCAGGCAAGAGTATAGCGAACACGCGGCCGGATTTAAAATGGAGCGGTTGGTCTGCTCTAGTATCCTTGCGCCGCGATAACGCGCCGCTCGGAGGGGCCGCCGCAGATCAGGCATTGGCCAGTTTCGGGTTCGGCGTTGAACGGAATACAGCGGATGGTCGAGCGGCTGTCCTCTTGCAGTTTGCGCTCGCACTCTCCGGCGCCGCACCAGTGGATGCGAAAGAAACCGCCGTCCTCGACGCGCCGCTTGTATTCGGCGTAGTCGTCCACCGTATACGTGCGGTCGTCCATCCGCTTTTTCGCGGCCTCGAACATCCCCTGCTGCATGTCGCTCAACAGGTTGCGGATCTGTTCCTCAAGCCCATCCATGCTCAAGGTTACTTTCTCGCCCGTATCCCGCCGCACCGCGATGACCTGGTTGTTGTCGCAGTCACGGGGGCCAATCTCAACGCGGACGGGGACACCGCGCACTTCCCAATGGTTGAACTTGAATCCCGGCTTGTACTGCTCGCGATCGTCGATCTTGTAAAAGAGCGGATCCCAATCCTGCGTCAACTCGCGGGCCCGGCCCAGCACGCGATCTTGCTCATCCTCTCCCCGCCAGATCGGCACGATTACGACGGGCAACGGTGCAAGTTCCGGCGGGATGACCAGGCCATTGTCGTCGCTGTGGCACATCACCATGCCGCCGATGAGGCGCGTGGACACGCCCCAGCTCGTGGCGTGGACGTACTCCAGCTCCTTGTCCCGGTTCTGGAACTTCACGTCGAACGCCTTGGCGAAATTCTGGCCGAGATGATGCGACGTGCCCGACTGGAGCGCCTTGCCGTCTTGCATCATGGCTTCGATGCAATAGGTGTGCAGCGCGCCCGCGAACTTCTCTTGCTCCGTCTTTCGCCCCGGAATGACCGGCATGGCCATGTATTTCTCGGCGAAGTCGCGATAGACATGGATCATGCGGTAGGCTTCTTCCTCGGCTTCCTCGTGCGTGGCGTGGGCTGTGTGGCCCTCCTGCCAAAGGAACTCGGTCGTGCGAAGAAACAGGCGGGTGCGCATCTCCCACCGGCACACGTTGGCCCATTGGTTCAACAGCATCGGCAGATCGCGGTACGAGCTAATCCAGTCCCGGTACTTGTCCCAGATGATCGTCTCGGACGTGGGGCGGACCACCAGCCGCTCTTCGAGTTCCTTGCCGCCAGCGTGCGTGACCACGGCGCATTCCGGCGCAAAGCCCTCGACGTGCTCGGCCTCCTTCGTGAGGAAGCTTTCCGGAATGAACAACGGGAAGTAGGCGTTGACGTGGCCCGTTTCCTTGAACATCCGATCGAGCTTTGCCTGAATATTCTCCCAGATGCCGTAGCCATTGGGCTTGATGACCATGCAACCCCGCACCGGGGTGTAATCGGCCATGTCGCTCTTGAGCACGACGTCAATGTACCATTGGGCGTAGTCTTCGCTTCGCTTCGTGATTTCCCTCGCCATTTTTCCTCCGCGCACCGTGCGGCGCCCCTTTGCGCCATTCAACGTTCCGAAACCTAAATAAAGAGCCGGGGGGAAGCGGATAATACCACACCCCCCGGCGGCGAGGCTACTTTCAACACACGCGGCGATCCGTCCCCATGGAGAAACACATGGCGGCGGGACGAACGGCAGCTGGCTTACGCGCGGCGCTTTAACCGCCGCAGCGATAACCCCGCCAGGCCCATGCCGAGCAGCGTCACCGTAGCCGGTTCCGGGACCACTGCCCCGTTGACTTGAAACGCAAGGTCATACTCCGGTTGTTCTTGCGCGTCAAAACCGTTTTCCGTCCCGGCGGCTTGTATCCCGTTCGTGGGTTCGGCCTGACTCAACACCCAGGCGCTTGACGCAGCTCCCGCGTCGCTCACCATCCAGCTGTGGCGCCAATCCTCGGTATCGGCCAAATCGACGGAAAAGTAGTGGATGCCGGGGCCGAGGGTGACCGGCGCATCCAACTCCAGAGAAAACGCATACACATCCCGCATCAGCGCGTTGTCTTCGCCTAATGTCCCGTGCGTCAGATCGCTCTGAAAACCTGCATTTACAGCGGAGGCTTCTCCCATAATGCTGGCCACTTCCGCGCCGGGCGCCCCGGTTCCGTCATCGGCGAAGAACGAGACCTCGAAGGCGCTTTCTTCCACGGTCCCTTCTAAGGCGTTCGCCCCCCACCACGTCAGCTCCTCCACCCGCCAGCCGGGACCGGCGTCGAAGGAGGCCGCATAGTCCAGATTACTGTAATTTGTTATGAACGAGCCGCCTCCGTCAAGTGG
>JAWOFY010000445.1:0-3496 GCA_046497285.1 Candidatus Hydrogenedentota bacterium | reverse complement strand
ACTTGCCCCCCGGCCTTCAAGGTGTTATCGTAGGGCATGTGAGGCGCGGCAGCGGGACCAGTCTCGCTCACATCCGAGCTGGGGTTGTCCTCCTAGGTTTTGGCGAACCCCTCCTCACCCGTATCGAGCACTTTAAGGAGGGCCGCAGAGCGAGCGGCCAAAGAAAGGGCCTGACGAAGGCGCCGTGTTTGGCGGCAGAGGGGTATTGACCGGCCTTTTCCGGCGTGAACAAAACGTGGAATGGAAATGACGCAAATTCGGATTAGATGTGCCGGAATTCTACTGGGGGGACTGGCGCTCGCGGCGCTTTTCATGGGTTGTCGGGGGGAAGAGGAAGATCTGCTTGAACGCGGGGAATACCTCATGCTGGAGGCGGAGTGGCGGGAAGCCATTCCCGTGTTGCGCGCCCATCTCTTGCGCAGTCCCCAGGATCCGGGCGCCCATTTCTATCTCGGCCGCGCCTATTTGCTCCACGCGCCGCCCTTGCTCGTGCATGCCGAGGGCGAACTCAAGATGGCCCTCTATCTTTTTCACAAACGAGGCGGCCAAAGCCCTATCGAACGTTTTGACGACACCTACTTCGAGCTAGCCTGTCATTTGGAACTCTCAAAGGTGCATTTGACGGTCGTCCAGATGGTTATGAACACCGGCGGACGGCGAGCGCTGATAGAGCGCGCTCTTGAACAGTGCGAAAAGCACCTTGAGGCCGCGCGCCGCATTGATCCTGAGTCGTCCGATGTGGAACAGCTCGAAACGCTTCTCACGGACCTGCGCAAGGCCATTGACGAGCAAGCGCCCTCCGAACCGGCGCCCCAGCAGGAGCCCTCCGAACCTCAGGAACCGCCGGAACCCTTACCCAGAGACCGCTTCGCCATATGACGCGCGAAAGCCGGGCGCCCAACCAATCTTCCACGCTGTTCACGCCGGCGGAGGCTGAGGCAAGGTGCTGTCCCATCCTTCCGGAAGCGCGCCGTAATTCTCAATGGTAACGTGGCGGCTGGTAGGGCCCGCATGCTCAAACCGCGCCTTCACGTGGGCCGTGGGCAACGCGTCCCCCGCGCGTTCCGCCCATTCCACAAGACACACCGCCGCGGACTCGAACAGCTCTTCAATCCCCAAGTCCAGCACTTCCTCCACGCCCTCCAGCCGGTAGAGGTCCACATGATACAGGGCGGGCTCAGCACAATACCGGTTGATAAGGGTAAAGGTGGGACTATGCACCGCGCCGCCCACATCGAAATAGCTGGCGAAGCCCCGCACAAAGCACGTCTTTCCGCTGGCGAGGTCGCCATATAATCCCACCACCGTGCCAGGCGAAACCATGGCGGCCAGCCGGCGGCCCAGGGCTTCGGTCTCTGCCGGCGAGGTCGAGATGACGTAGAAGGCGCGGTGTACGGTCATGTCACGGCCGGGCCAGCGTTTCTTCGTAGAGTTGCGCGTACTTGTTGGCGGAGCGCTCCCAGGAAAAATCCCGGCTCATACCGGCTTGCCGCACGGCGGCGAGCCGGTCTGGCGAACGATAAAGTGGAATGGCCTTCTCCAGCGCCTGCACAAGGGCGGCCACCGTGGGAGACTCAAACACGATGCCCGTACCTATGTCGTCTCCGGTCTGGTTTGGCGCCAACGGCTTGACGGAATCGGCCAATCCACCGGTCTTGCGCACAATGGGCACGGTCCCATAGGCAAGGCTGTAGAGCTGGCTCAGCCCGCTCGGCTCAAAATATGAAGGCATCACAAAAAAGTCAGCCCCGGCCTCAATAAGATGACTGAGCTCAGGATCAAACTCCGTCATGGCGCGCATTTTCTCCGGGTGCGCCCGCGCGCAATCCTGAAAAGCATTCTCAAGCATGCGGTCGCCAGTGCCCAGAATGATGAATTGCACGTCGTTTTCCAACAAAATGGGAAGCGCCCGATTCATCAAATCGAGGCCTTTCTGCCAATCCATGCGCGTTACCATGGCGAAAATCGGCACATCGCGGGGAGCGAGTCCCAGCCGTTGCTGAAGCGCGCTCTTGCATACAGCCTTACCAGAAAGGTCGTCAATGGAGTAATTGGCGGGAATGAAGGCGTCCCGGGAAGGATGCCAAAAGGAATAGTCCACGCCGTTGAGGATGCCCCAAAGATCATTGCCGCGCGCTCGAAGTTCCCGTTCCAGTCCGTGACCATACTCGGGGGTCTGAATCTCTTCAGCGTAACGGGGGCTTACCGTGTTCAAACGCGTGGCGCACCGTACCGCCCCTTTCAAAAGGTTCAAATTGTTGCGGTGCAACAGCAGCTCGTACGCCTGAACAAAGCTGTCCAATCCAGTTTGAGGCAATTGCCACACATCAAACGCGCCCTGATACGCCAGATTATGAATAGTAAACAAAGAGGGAACACCGCGCCAGTCCGGATCGTCCCGGCCCAGCGTTTGCAGGTAAACCGGGATCAGGGCGGCGTGCCAATCGTGGCAATGTAGGAGGTCCGGCATCCACCCCGTCTGCGCTACCCCGTGGAGTAGGGCCATATTAAAGAAACTGAACCGCTCCAAGTTGTCGGGGTAATCCTGTTCGTTTTCTCCATAGAGCCCCCGGCGGTCGAAGTAGTCGTTGTGCTCCACCAGATACACGGGGATATCGGTATCGGGGATCACCCCCGTGCGCAAGGCCCCGTACACCCGTTTGCCTGAGACATCCGCCACGCACATGTGCTCTTGCTGTCCGCGGTATTCCAGCGGGATCAGCCCGTAGCAGGGCAACGCGACACGAACATCATGCCCCAGCTCTCGCAAGGCGGAGGGCAGCGCATTACACACGTCGGCCAGGCCCCCGGTCTTAACCAGAGGCACTATCTCTGACGCCACAAAAAGAATCTTCAGGGGTTTGGACACGGTATTTTGGTCACTCCTGCACAGGCCGGAAGGGGTCGGACTCGGTGTAGGTGCTGACCGGCAACCCGTCCAGTTCCCGCCTCAAGTACGCCGCGATTCCCTCGGCTATTCCGATTTCGGTCCCGTAATGGCCAGCATCAATAACGGCCAACCCGCGATCCGCCGCGAATTGGGCCTGATGGTACTTCACGTCTCCCGTAACAAGCAGGTCCACATCTTCGGGGATGCGTTCAATTTCGCCGCCCCCCGATCCCCCAATAACGGCCACGCGTTGAACCTTACGCTCCCCTTCGCCCACCAGGCGCGCATGGGATATCCCGAGCTGCTCCCGCACATGCCGGGCGAACGCGTTGGCTTTAAGCGGTTTTGCCAACACCCCTACCGCACCCAATCCAACCGCGGAGTCCCGGCTTTTGAGCGGCTGCACCTCGTAGTTCACCGGCTCATCGGGAAAAGCCTCTCTCAGCGCTTGCAACACGCGGGGCAGAATCGCCTCCAGCACAATCGCCTCGAATCGCCTTTCGCCAGCATCCGTTTCGGAAGGGCCCTCCGGGCTAATCGAACTGGCTGTGGTGACGCTGCAATAAGCGTCTTGCCCGAATGCGCTTCCGGCCGCCTCCTGCACAC
>JAWOFY010000429.1:0-6529 GCA_046497285.1 Candidatus Hydrogenedentota bacterium | reverse complement strand
CAGTGGATTTAGAGCGTATCGTCAATCCAAATTGGGATTCCGACGCCATTATTACGGCAGACTACGCCGCGGCGGAGCAGTTCCTCGATGAGGTGGACAGCGCCACGGTGTACGTGAACGCTTCCACGCGGTTCACCGACGGGTTCGAATTCGGACTCGGGGCGGAGGTCGGGATCAGCACGAATAAACTGCACTGTAGGGGGCCGATGGGGTTGGAGGACCTCACGTGCCTGAAATATGTAATCCGGGGCGCAGGCCAGATTCGTGAGTAAACCACGGCGAATCGGGATCTTTGGCGGCACCTTTGATCCCATTCACAATACGCACCTCGATATTGCACGGGCCGCGCGTGACCAGGCGGAACTGGACCGTGTGTTGCTCGTCGTGTCCGCGTGGCCGCCTCACAAGCACAATGGGACCGTCGCGCCTGCCGAGGATCGCTACGCCCTGGTCCAGGCGGCCGTGACCGGGGAGAAAGGGCTGGAGGCCAGCCGTCTGGAGCTGGATCGCGAAGGCCCTTCTTACACGGCCGATACATTACAACAGGCGCAAGAGCTGTTTCCGTGGGCCGCGCTGTTTCTCATCCTGGGTCAAGACGCAGTGGTGGATCTTCCGCGTTGGCGCAATCCGAGTGAAATACTGGCGCGCGCCAAGCTGATCGTCATCCCGCGGGCGGGCGAGACGCATGTCTCTCCCGAGATTGATACCCCCTACGAGACGTTGGAATTTCCCGTCAGCCGCCTTTCTTCCACCGAGGTGCGCGAACGCATCCGCGCCGGCGAGCCGATTGATGATCTGACGCCGCCGCCTGTCGCGCGGCTTATCCAGGAAAAAGGATTGTACAATGCCTCTTCTACAGACCCCACGGGCGGCTGAATTCCTAGAGCTTCTACGCGCGCGTCTTTCCGAGAAGACGTTGAAGCACACGCTCTCCGTGGCCCAAACCATGCTCGGCATGGCGGACCAAGCTAATATCAATCCGGACAAGGCTGTAACGGCGGGATTGCTTCACGACTCCTGTAAAGACCTTGAGCCCGCCACCCTCGTGGAACGCGCCGAAGAGTACGGGATCTCCCTCACCGAGGCTCAACGCGCCAACCCCAGCGCGCTTCTCCATGGTCCCGTCGCAGCCGAGGAGGCTTGGCGGACGTTGGCCGTCGAGGATCCCGAAGTTTACGACGCGATCTACTGGCACACCACGGGCAAGCCGGAACTGGGCCGGCTGGGGCAGGCTTTATACGTAGCGGATTTCTGTGAGCCTACCCGCCCCATCCCCCAAGCCGCCGAAGCGCGCCGCATTCTGGACGCGGAAGGTTTCGAGCGGGCGCTGCTTTACGTAACCCAGGAAAAGGCCGCCCATGTCCGGGCCAAGGGCGCCGCGGAACCCACCACGGAAGCCTTTCTGGAATGGGTGAACGGGGAGTTTGGATCATGAGCGCTCCTGGCGATCCCTTCTCCGGGATCGCACCGTGCTATGATGCGATCATGTCGCACGTCGACTATGAGCGGTGGGTCTCAAAGACGGGCTTTCTGGCGGATTTGCTCCCCGATGGGTTCCTACACATCGACGTGGCCTGCGGCACCGGCGTGCTCGTGGAGAAGCTGCGTCAGAGCGGCTGGCGGAGCGTGGGCGCCGACCTTTCCCCCGCCATGGTTCAGCAGGGACGCCGCAACGCGCCTAGCTTTCCCGGTGTGGCCGCCGACATGCGCGCCCTGCCCTTTCACAATGCCGCAGGCATGGTAACGTGCCTCTTCGACAGTCTGAATTTTCTCACCGAAGAGACGGAGTTGGAGCGGGGACTGAGCGAAATATCGAAAGCGTTAACGCCGGGCGGTCTTCTGTATGGGGACATAATCACTGAGCGCATGGTGTTGACCCATTTCGCGGGCAAGCGTTGGACTGAGCAGAACGGACGGTTCTCCACCACTTGGCAGAGCGATTATTCCAAGAACACCCACCTCGCCGAAACGCGCGTAATTGTGGACGGCGGACCGGTAAACCACATTTACGAACGCATATTCCCCCTCGCCACGCTGCAATCCGCCATGGAACGCGCGGGGTTGACGGTGCTCGCCTTCTGCGACGCAGCGACGTGGAAAAAGCCCCGCAGACGGTCGATTCGAATCGATTTCGTGGCGGCGCGCTCCCCGTCGGCCAAGCTCATTAACGATTTTGAAACGGTGCGAAAGAAGATTCAAGTATGGCAGCGCCACTGAACATGGAGTGCAAGCCATGAATATCCTTGTGATGGGAGCCGGAGCGATTGGGAGTGTGCTTGGCGGCTTTTTGGCGAAGGCTGGACACACCGTCACGCTGGTGGGCCGCGCAAACCACATGGAGGCCATCCAGCGAAACGGGCTCAGGATTTCGGGCATCTTCGGAGAACACCGCATTGAAACACTGCGGCCGTGCGTGTCCGTGAGCGAGGCGGCCGGGGCCATCTACAGTTTCATCTTCCTTACCGTGAAGTCCTATGACACCGAGCGCGCCGTGGCTGAACTCGCGCCCCAGGTAAGCGAGGACACACTGGTGTGCTCGTATCAGAACGGGCTGGGGAACGTGGACTGTATCGCGGCGCGGTTCGGTTGGGCGCGCACCGTTGGCGCACGCGCCATTTACGGCGTTCGGCTTCCCGAGCCGGGCCATGCCGAGGTCACCGTAATCGCCAAGCCCACCGCCATTGGCCGCTACGACACCGCCACGCCCGAGACCCCGCTCCAACAGATCGCAAATGAGCTTGACGCCGCAGGGCTGCCCACGGTCTACACCGAGCGCATCGCCACTATCCTCTGGTCCAAAGTGGCGTACAATTGCGCGCTCAATCCCCTCTCCGCGCTTCTCGATGTCCCCTACGGCGGTTTGTTGGAGACCTCCGAAACGCGCGAACTCATGACCGACATCGTTCAAGAGCTGTACGCCGTAGGGAAGGCCATGGGCGTCGAACTTGAGCCCGATAGCGCGGAAGCCTACCGCCGCCAGTTGTTCGACGAGCTTATTCCGCCCACCGCCAACCACTACGCCAGTATGCGGGAGGATTTCCGCCTCAAGCGCCGCACCGAAATTGGCGCGCTTAACGGGGCCATCGTCCAGTTTGGCCAGGAACGCGGGATCGCTGTCCCCACCAACAGGCGCCTTAGTTGGCTGGTGCGCGCGTATGAACAGTTGCATAGCGTGGAGTCAAGGTAGGATGGGCTCCGTGTTACTGAAAACTGCCCGTCGTGTGCCGCGGCTGGGTCCAATTGCGTCGGCCCCAAGCGGAGCATGTTGAGCCTCCCCTCGCCGGCGCGCTACTGTATTTAACGGTCCTTCCCGTAAGGACCGGTTAAGATTCGCCATCGTAGAGCCGATAGGAAAGGTGGCGGCGTTCAGATCCGCCGCCCTACTTCTGTTATAGTCTTCCTTGAGAGCAATGTTGATTCAAACAAATCCGGGGTGTGAGCAATGTCAATGACTGCGATGGAAACGGCCATGGAATTAGAAACGACACGTTTCGGTGTTATTACCTTCAACGAAGAGGATGTTCTTACTTTTGCCCAGCCACTATTGGGCTTTCACGTTTACCGACACTTTATCTTGCTGCCGGGACCCGATGAAAGCCCTCTATTGTGGCTTCAGAGCGTCGATGACGGGCAACTCGCGTTTCTGCTGATGGACCCCACTCTGGTGGTTCCGGATTACACCGCCGGTTTGGCCCGATTGGTGCAAGACGAATTGGGCGCGCGCGATGAACGCAGCGTCCAGTTTTATACCACGGTCACCGTGCCGCAGGACGGCTCGGCGATACGGACCAATCTCAAGGCGCCTATCGCCGTGAATCGCGACGCGCGCCTGGCGCTTCAAGTCATCCTCGACGATCCCCAGTATCCCGTGCACTACGTATTGCACAGTCCAGACGAGAGCATCTCAACCCAGCAGGACTAACAACCTCGTGCTTATCCTGACTCGTAAGCCGGAAGAGAGCATCATGATCGGGGATGACGTTGAAGTGAAAGTCCTCGACATCCACGACAATAAGGTAAGGCTCGGCATCTCGGCTCCCAAAGACGTGGTCGTCCACCGACGCGAAGTATACCAGGAAATCAAGCGAGAAAACGTGGAAGCTTCTGCTCCGCCTACCCTTGAGGGCTTGGACAGCGTGTTCGCCCGAGAAGCACACCGTTCAGACAATACCAGCGGAGCGGAACAACTCAACCAATAAACGGGCGACCGGCTAGACATCAGAACGTCACCCTATCCCTTCAAATAGCAATTCCCCCTCCACCCACAATGTCGGATGGAGGGGGAATTGTTATCCGTGCTATACCTTTTCTTTACAGGCTTCTGAACGCGCGTTGCCACCCTGTTTCAGTTTGTAGTTCTTTGTCCTGCTCCGCAAGCGCTTCGATCTGCTGCTCGTACGCGGGAGAGCGATGGTGCGAAACGGCTTCTTCAACGTGGCGTCGCGTCTCCCGCGGCAGGTCTAGTACAAACTCATACCGCGGATCCCCACTCTCGGCCATGTTCATATAGATGCCGCTGTGCGTTCCGTCTATGGTCCGGAAATAGACGCTCCAGTTACCATTCATCAAGCACTCCGCCCACTTATGCCGCGTGGTCCCGAACCGGTCCTGAACCGGAATACGGGCAAAGAAGTACTCGCGCCTTTCGGCGAGTTCCAGTTCTTCGAGATAGAGTTCCGTGTAATCGTCAAGCAGATCAGGCTCAACCCAATTCGCCTCTTCGATGCGTTCCAGTAGATTCTCCGCCTGGTTGATGCGATCGGCGCGAGCGTACTCGGGAGGCGTAAGATCTATCCCGCCCTCAATCCGAGAGAGAAGCTGTTCGGCGTTGCCTTGCAAAGCGCCTATCGTAGCTGCGCGGCGCTCGTTTGCCTCCTCAAGTTCGCCTACCTGCTCGCGAAGCCGATCCACCTCGGCGACTAGCCCTTCTTGCCGGGCCTCGACAATGGCGATCTCGTTCAGCAGATCCTCGTACTCTTGTTGGACCTGAACAAATTCTTCCTGTTGCTGAGCCAGGTCTTCAGCCACCAAATCCCGCTCTTCCTCAAGTTCACCGAGTTCCTGCTCCAGATCGGCGATTTCGGAGGTGTATTGCTCATGCTGTTCAACAAGATTCTCAAGTTCCTGTTGCAGTTCCTCGATGGGTACACCCGCTAAATCGGCAGCCTCCTCGAGTTCAGCAATAGTATCCCGCAGCTGTCTAATCTGAGAGTTCTGCTGTTGGATCTCGGCTTCAAGGTCGTCAATCACTGCCACGTAAGGATTGAGCACCGGCGGCAGGGTATCTTCGGCCTGCCGGGCCACATGGGGGCCAACCAAAATCCCAATAAGTCCCACCACAATCAATCCAACAACAACCAAAACCGTACGTCCCATTCCGCCTCCTCCAGTATCGCCCCCTTGTATTTGTCCAGTCGTTCCCGTCGGAGGCGGTGTCGCCGCGCCGGCCCCCGTGAAACCAGTATCCGCCGAGAAATCGGGGGCGGGGGTGCCGCCTTCGCCAAACGGCGATTGCCCCATGTCCGCCCCAAACGCGCCTTCATCAAAACCTTGAAACTCTTCGGCGCCTTGACCTCCACCTTCGCCTTCATCGCCCGCTCCAAACATGGGACTCTCCATGGCTTGAGTAGGAGCCGACGTATCCGGGGGAGCGCCAAAAGCGCTATCAAAGGTGGGCGTTTCCATGTCGGAATCGGGGCCAGGGCTGAATTCCGGAGTTTCCGGCGAGAAATCGCTATCCGCCGTTAGGTCATGAAACCCTGTTCCGCCAGCCTCTTCCCCCCCAAAATCGGAATCCGAAGCCGGCGTAGCAAAATCACTGGGCTGCTCAAACTCAGGCTGTGGCGTTTCTCTTTCGCCTGCGCCTTCGTCCACCCCCAAATCACTCAGCGGCGGCAATCCGCCAAGTTCATCGTCTTCATCTTCTTCTCCGCCACTCTGAGTGGACCCGACTTCATCTTCCGAGGACGCGAAATCGCTTAACGGCGGGAGATCCTCCATCCCTTCGTCTTCTTCCTCGTTTCCCCCCTCATCAACATCATCGGAGGGATGCCTGAAAGGATCCTCGTCTTTATCCTCTGGACCAGGCTCGCCCTTCCACCTTTCTTCGTCGGACATCAAACCTATCTCCTCTTTGTTGAGGTTTCCGAAGCATAGAGGGCCTTTCCCCCCTTCCTCTAGTTCGCATTCTATCACCTGGACGGTAGGTTGTCAACAAAACATCCCTATCATCCAACAATACGCTAAGTATAGATGTGGCAAGGACTTAGCCCGCTAGCCCGCGACCTGTTCTCGCGGGTTTACTCCCCAGAGCGATCCCTTTGTTCGGCCCTCAAGCCTGTTCCCAAAGCTGGAAGCACACGAATCAGCAGTTTGTCGGCCTCTCCTCGGAGGTCCGGCCGCAGTTGACTGGCGTAATCAAAATACCCCAGCGCTTCCTCCGTTTGGCCTGCAGCCAGCAAGGCCCGCCCGATTCCGAAGGCGGCTTCACCCGCCATGGCGCCGTAATGGCCTTCCGGCTCGATCTGAA
>JAWOFY010000378.1:0-6356 GCA_046497285.1 Candidatus Hydrogenedentota bacterium | reverse complement strand
TCGATCCCGAACCGGAAATCGCCACGGCTTCCGCCGCCAACTAAACACCATCGCCATACACGAACCGAGGGCGCCGATTCCCGCGTGGAAGCGGCGCCCTTGCCGTTTTGGGCATCATACCTCTTTAATGCGCCTCTGAGCAGCAAAGAAGCCCCAAGCCGCGCGGCCCGGGTTGTAGAGTAGAAAGCAAGTATGGTATACGAAAACGGCTCAGCGAGTTGCAGAGGTTGCTCGTAGCGGATAAATCTTGCCTAGAATTGCTTGGGAGTGCTTGGAATACTCGGTATTCTAATCGCTTTTGGCGAAAAGGCGGGCCTTTAATTGGGGAGTAGAGATGGGAAAGAAAGGGGGAAGGAAGCCGGGGCCTAATGTCCTGACGTTTTTCTCGCAGTACCTCACGCCTAAGGAACAGATTGCGTTGGTGGTGATTGTGGCGCTGGTGGTTGTGGGCAGCGTGGTGTATTTTGGCGCGGGAAGCGCGAGCAGTCCGGTGCTGGAAGAGGACGGTTCGGGCAGTGGAAACGAGCGCGAAGCCGTTGCGGAAATATCTGAGAGTGAGCCGTCCGAAGAAGCGGATGAGCCGAGCGACCCCGTCGAGCCGCCTGACCCATCTCCGCCAGCGCCTTCCGGCCAAGAAAGCGAACCTGAAGAACCCCAGAGCATTCACGTCGCCGTGCGCGGGGCGGTCCGGCTGTCGGGCGCGTACGAGATGGAGCCGGACGCGCGCGTGGGGGACTTGTTGGATCGCGCCCGCTTGCGTGACGAAGCCGACATTTCGGAACTCAACCTGGCGGCTCCGTTGATAGACGGGACAACCTTGGTGGTTCCCCATCAAACAGAGGCCAGCATGGACGGAGACCGCCTGGTGGTGCGGCGTGGCGAATCCGCCCGGCAACTGAACCCTGCGCCGTATATCGTGGGGGGATGGCGTCCTGGCGCCCCGGCGGATCGGGGCAGGGAACCCGCTGCCTCGGAAACCGCATCACCTCAACCTAGCGGCGAGACGGGACAGGATGAGCGGCTTATTGATCTGAACTCCGCCAGCCAGTCCGAACTCGAGACTTTGCCCGGCATTGGCCCTGTCTATGCCCAAGCCATCATTGAGCACCGTAGAAACCGGCCCTTCAATCGAGTTGAGGATGTCACCGCCGTTTCGGGTATTGGTCCGCGGCGGCTGGAATCCATGCGGGAACACGTTACCGTGAACCCGCCGCGGTAAGTGTGTGTGGCTCTCCGCGCCCAGCGGCTGGCTATTCGCCTTGTTTGAGGATTTCCACGACGCGGTCGAGTTCGGCCAGGGGGTTATAGAAATGGGGCGAGAAGCGCAGGTAACGCGTTCCATCGGCGGTTTGCCGCAGGGAAAGGCGGACACCGTGCTCTTTGAGCTTCTCGAAGATGGCGGAGGGATCGTGCCGGGGATGCGCGATGGCGATGATGCCCGAGCGCGCCGATGGCTCCTGGCTGGCTTCTGCTAGGCCAGGACGCCAGCCCATGGGCCGTACTGCGTCGAGAAAGGTTTCGCGCCAGGATAGGATGCGTTCGGCTACGGCTTCGATCCCCGCATCGAGCAGCAACTCCAGGCCGCCGGCCATGCCAACAACGCCGGGCAGATTCAATGTGCCTGATTCGTAGCGCCGCGCGCCCGGCTGGAACCGAATTTCATCCTGAGCGATGAAGTTGGGCGACACCACGTTCCATGAGCCCAACACGGAGGGCCGGAGCAGGTCTTGGCGGCTTTCCTTGACGTAGAATATGCCTGCGCCGCAGGGGCCGAGCATCCACTTGTGGGAATCAGCGCTTAGAAAGTCCACATGCTCGACGGACATGGGAAAAGCGCCCACGGTTTGGATGCCGTCCACCGAGAATAGAATGCCCCGCTCGCCTAAGCGCCGGCCGATGCCGTCAATGTCGATGCGATATCCGCTCAAGAAGTTGCAGCTCGCCAAGGCCACCAAGCGGGTGCGATCCGACAAGGCTTGTTCGATTACCTCCCACGTGATTACCCCTTGTTCGGGCGGCTGTAGCGCCACCGGCGCGACGCCCCGGCTTTTCAGATTCAGCCAAGGATAAACGTTGGCGGGATAGTCGCCGGGGTAATACACAGCCTCATCGCCCTTTTCCCACGGCAACCCTTGGGCCACGAGGTTAAGTCCGAGGGAGGTTGGGCCGATAAGAGCGATCTCACGGGTTTGCGCGCCCAGCATCCTTGCTGCAAGTTCACGGGCGCGCCCAACCATCTCCGCATGGCGTTTGTTTTCTTGGGCGTCGGCCGAGCTTTCCGCGAGGTATTCCGTGATGGCGTCCGTTGCGGCCCTGGGGAGGGCCGTGACGCCAGCGTGGGCCAGGAAAATCCGTTCAGCCGTAACAGGAAAATGGTGTTGACGGGCGGATTCATCGCGTAACATCTCAGTGATATTCATAGTAAGAGGAGTCTATCCTACCCAAGGGTGGGGAGTCCACCTCGAACCGGCGGCATTGGAGGGGCTGACCAGGCCGAACGAACCTAAACTTATTGGAGAAAACGGCCGATTAATGGGAGTGGAATGTCTCTAGTGCGTACAGGGGAAGGACGACACGATGGCGACAAAGCTAGTTACCCTCGGCCACGCCGAGGCGGGGCAGATCATTGCCCGTGATCTTACAAATAGCTCAGGCGGCGTGCTCTGTTCGAAAGGAACGATCTTAACAGAACGGCTTATTGAGCGTTTGCGCAAAGCCCAAATCGCGGGGGTTTACGTGGAACGGCCTTTGACAAGAGAGGACGCGGAAGCGCGGAAGGCGCGTTTAGAGCAGTTGCAGGCGCGCTTCAGAGGGGTTGAGGACACGGTGATGCTCCAATTGAAAACCATCATGGAACGCCGTCTGGGCGGAGGAGAGGAGGTAGAGTGAGCGAAGCAACACGAACAAGGACTGCGCCTCCAGTGCCGGAGGACGTGGATAAACTCGAAAAGCGAGTTCGGGAGCTTGTCAAGTTGCCGACGCTCCCAAGCGTGATGCAACGCGTCAGCATGCTGACCGAGAACGTAGAGTCGAGCGCCACCGAGGTAGCCGATGTCATCGCGGCGGATCAAGTGTTGAGCGCAAAAATCTTGCGGTTCGTCAACTCGCCCGTGTACGGATTCCCTGGCCGCATCAGCTCGATTAAGCATGCCGTGGTTTTACTGGGCTTTAATGTGGTGAAAGGGCTGGTTCTGGGCACCACCATTTTCGAGACTCTTGGCCATCGCGGCCGGGAACTCTGGAACCACAGCCTGGGATGCGCCATTCTCTCCCGCCATATTGGCCGGGCGACGGGGCTGCCGGATGTCGAGGAGGTCATGACGGCGGGATTGCTTCACGACATTGGCAAAGTCATTCTTATCTACATGGCCGAGGCGGAATGGGAGGAAGCGGCAGCCAAGGCCGAAAGGGAAAGCCTTCATATCGCCACGGCGGAGCGCGCCGTTTTTGGGGCCGACCATGCCCGTGTGGCCAATTGGATAGCGACGAAATGGCGGTTTCCCAACCGTCTGATAGAACCTCTTACGTACCATCACCAGCCGAGGCTCGCGAAAGAATTTCCATCGGTGACGGGAGCCGTACATGTGGCGGACATCCTGGCGCGTGGCATGGGCTACGGCTATACCGGCGATAACGTGATGCCTCAGCTTCACCACGAATCCTTTGACGCGCTCGGCGTGTCTTTTGAACAAATCGAAACCCTTCTGGCGGAGGCGGAGGGAGAATATGAGGCTGGCGCGGATATGTTCTCGATGGAGTCCGCCGGAGACCAGCCTATGGCGTGAACGTGAAAAACGGGCGAACGCACCACAACCCCTCAATCGCCGGTAAGGGTTGCGTCCGCTTCGAGCAGAAATTCTTGCAGCCGGTCCAGGTGATCGGTGTTAAGCATGTCCACATCGTGCTCCAACAGGACCGTCCAGAGATCAGGATCCTCGGGCGTGGCCCAGAAACGGAGCATGCGGCCGGATTCGTGGACCTGTTCGACGATGTCCGCCAATTTTTCGCGCTCCCCGGCGGGCATGGCGCCTTGGCCGTCCCAGTCAAAATGACGGAACCAGTGGCCGCTGATCCATGGCATGAAATAGGGGGGATCATCGCTGTCGAGGTCTGTGAGCCGGCCGTCCACCCCCGCGTACAGCGTCTCTTCCTCCCGCATCATACCGATGGGCCGGTCGCCGCTGATGACCACCCGGACCGGACCGGCGTTAAGGGTTCCATCGCGAACCACAGCCAACATTTCTTCATACTCGGCCAGCGTCTCGTGAAGCACGGGCCACGTGTACTCTCCCGGGCTCTTGAGGTCGAGCATGAGCCAGAACGTTTCCGGCCCATCCGGATGGACCTGGCCGTGTTCGCGCACTCGTTCGAGCAATGGATCCAGATACAAGCCCTCCAGCGTGAGATTGGGGGCCAGCTCCCCCTCGGCATGGCCCACGAGCATGTCATCTCCAACACGGAATACGTCCGCCTCCACAAAGGCGAAGCCGCGATCCAACGCGTCGAAAAGCGGCCGGGAGTGCCAGTAATCGTTATGTGCGAACGCGCGCTCCAGCGGGATGACCTCGGCGGAGTCCTTCTGCGCGCGGTACATCGGCTCCTCGTCCGCCATGCCCGGCGCCGCGACAAGGACGCCCGTCACGGCCGCTACAAACCAAGATAGACTGCTTGCATTACTCATACGGCTTGACCTCCATGTGCTGCAGCGCGATTTGTTTTCGCGAGATGTTTGAGACGGGGCAAGTATGCCACACCCAAGCGCGCTGAACAACCGCCATCGGCGATTGGGGACCGCTTCCGAGCTGGACGCTTGGGCGGCCAATCGCCTATCGCGCGAGTTCCCAACCCTGGACCAGTTCGCGGAGGTGATGAAAGGCGGGATCGCGGCTGAGCGTGGCGGTGATGCCAGCTTCCTCGGTTTTTCGGGCATCGACAGCGACGCCCGTGATGAGAGCGATGGGCAGCGCGTCATTGACGGAAGGGTCACGCCTGAGACTGGCGGCCACGGCGAGGCCGTCCGAGACGGGCAGCGCGTGGTCGAGAAACACCGCTTCGGGCGGATAGCTCAGGCATAGGGAGATGGCCCCTGGCCCGTCTTGAATCCAAAGCACCTCGTACGCCAGCGATTGGAGCATGGGCGAAAATCGGGCATGGACGGCCGCATCGGCTGTTGCAAGTAACGCTGTGCGCGTCTGAGACATGGGCTTTGTTACCTTACCGGCTCACCTGGATAGGTGAGTTCGGGTTCCTTAACCGCTTGCAATTTGACGAACATCGACGCTCAGTGCTTCGCTTCCGTGGCGTGGTCCAACTGCCATAACTCGTCCACGGCTTGAGCGAGGTCGTGCAAGATAGGGTGCTCCCAGTCCTGTGAAAGGGCATGAAGAGCTTGTGTATAGTACCAAAGGGTTCCATCCCGCCCTCCGCGGAAGCGGTCCCATACGGGGGCTCCCCACTGGCGAAGATCGCTCACGGTGGCGCGGGCATTGTGCAATTTGTCGGCGGCCACAAGGAGTTTCAGCTCCGGCGGGGCCGCGCCGAGCCGTTGCAGAAAGGTTTCCTTGCGCTGTTGCCAAGGCGGTTTGGGATCATCGTCCGCGTCGCTGGCGCCGGTGACGAGTTCGGCCACCCGGTCCCCAAAGCGGAGACGGACTTGCTCTAAGGTGTGCCGGCCGCCTTGGTCCTCCACGGCGTCGTGAAGCAGGGCGGCAATGACTTGGTCTTCGTCGCCGCCGTGCTCGCCCACCAAGGCCCCCACGGCCATGAGATGGGTGACGTAAGGCACGCGCGACCCCTTCCGGCGTTGATTTTGATGAAGACTATGGGCAAAGGCGAAGGCCTCGTCCAGCCGTGCGCTATACATACACAAAACTGCCTCGAATACGTTAGGGAGAACGGCAATCACCACGGGGCGTCCGTTACGGTTTCTTCTCCTCGTTGCGGACGCGTTCGTCTTGTTTCACCAGCCACTCGATGGAATCGTCGATGACCTCCTCGACCGCGTCCTCATCCAGGCCGATGTGATCGCCTTCATACCAAATGATCTCCTTGGGCTCCCGGGCGGCCTCGTAAAGGCGTTCGGCGCTTTCCGGCGGGATCAGCCTATCCTCCAAGCCGTTCTGCATAAGGATGGGCCGCGGACTGACATCGGCGATGTGGTGAATGGGGTCGGCCGGGTAGAAGAAGGCCCAGGCGACGTAACGTAAGGGATAGACCAGGAAACCAATTTCGTCCTTGACCGCTGGACTGAGGAACAACGTGGGGAAGTGTCCGCCGCCGTAGGTGAGCACCGCGGCCTGGATGCGATCCTCAAAGGCGGCCGCCGTCGCGCCCGTGATGGCGCCGAAGCTTGCGCC
>JAWOFY010000463.1:0-3202 GCA_046497285.1 Candidatus Hydrogenedentota bacterium | reverse complement strand
AGGGGATCTTCGGCGATACGCTCGACCAGGGCCGAGGCTTGCTGCAGATGGCCGCGTTTATCGCGGTTTAGGATGGAGGCGAGGTCAAACCGGAACCCGTCCACGTTCGTTTGCCGCACCCAATGACGCAGGCTCTCCACGATGAGGTCGCTCACGACGGGATGGGCGCAGTTCACGGTGTTGCCGCAGCCCGAATAATCGACGTATTGGCCCTTGCTCCCGAGTAGGTAGTAGAGGGAGTTGTCAATGCCGCGAAACGATTGCACCGGTCCGCCCGCGCCCGCTTCCGAGGTGTGGTTGTAGACCACGTCGAGAATGACCTCCAGGCCATGCTCGTGGAAGGCGTCCACCATGGCCCGGAACTCCTCGTGTTGCCGGCCGCTCTGGCCGCCACAGGAGGCAAACCGGCCGGCCGGGGCGGAGAAGGCCAGGGGATTATAGCCCCAGTAGTTGGTGAGCCGCTTGCCCGTTTCGGGATCCCGAAGGGTTAGGTAGGGCTCACCGCATTCTTGGACGGGAAGCAGCTCAACGGTGGTGATCCCCAACGATTTGAGATACTCAGCCTTCTCCGCGGCGGCCATGTAGGCGCCGGCTTGCTGATCAACCTCCGCGGATTCGTGGGCCGTCAAGCCCTTGACGTGCGTCTCGTAGATGACGGTGTCCGCGAATTCCATTGCGGGTTTACTGACGGAAGCCGGCCGGCGGCGGTCATCCATCACAAGGTTTTTGGGAAACCCTTCTCCCGTGTTGTTCACCACCACTTTGGCGTAGGGGTCGATCAGATAATGCCGCGCATCGTAGCGATGGCCGCGCTTGGGGTCACAGGGGCCGTCCACGCGGTAGGCGTAGATTACGCCCGCTTCAAGCCCCTCCACCACCACGCTCCAGACATGGCCGAATCGGTGTTTGCGAGGATTCAGTTCAAACTCTCGGAACGGCGTGTCGTCGCCGGGATTCTCGAACAAGGCCAACCACATCCGTGAGCCATGCCGCGAGTAGAGGGCGAATTGTACGCCCGTTTCCGTGATGGAGGCCCCCAGGGGATAGGGCGACCCCGCCGATAACGTGTATACGACAACGCCGGATTCTTGATCGCTCATATAGGTGTTGGTTCCTCCCCGATTGACCGTCTCACCAATTACTCCGCCTTCACACCGGGCGCGCGGGCGGCTTCAAGGACGCGCAATGTCCAATCTAGATTCACCAGAATCTCTTTTGGGCGCACCGTGGCCTCGTTCCAAAGAAACGCCCGGATGAATTCACGCATAAAATCGTTTGTTTTCCATTCTTTATCTTGCGTGACAACGCGCATGGCGTATACGCCCCGCTCGTCCGTGGCGCCTTCAAACTGCATGTCGCGTCCGTTCAAAGAAAACAAACGGGTATGTGAACCGCTTTCTGGGTTATTCGCCATCTCTAGTTGACACGCTGTCCGCTCATCGCCGGGGGAATGGACCTCAAAAGAGGCATGGGCTTTGTAACCCTCGAAGTTGGTTTCAAGCGTGGTGAAATCAACAGCCGCCTGGGGCAAGAGCCGGGAAAGGAAACTAAGGGCGTGAGGCGCCAAATCGAGCCAAACGCGGCTGGGATCGGGGCCGCGGCCCCGCGAAGGGACCTCAAGCCGGGACCGAAAGTGGCGCAAGCTGGTCCATCCCTGATTTTCCAGACTGTGGCGGATGGCGTGATCCGCCCCGCGCGTGTATTGCAAACATACGGACAGCCGCCGGCCCCGTCGCTCCGCCAACTCAAGCAGCACTTCGGCCTCCGCGAGCAGTTCTTCCCGGCCCGCGTCGGGGCGGTAGATGAACGGCTTTTCGCACAAGACATGACAGCGGTTTTCCAGGGCGATGCGCACGTGTTCACCGTGGTGGATATGAGGCGAACACACGTCCACAATGTCGACGTCTTCGTTTTCAAGCAGCTCCTCGAGGCTGGTGTAGGTGGCGCCGTCGAAGCCGAAGGTGTTTTCAAGGTTCGCCCGGGCTTCTTCCAACGTATTTTCCGAGGTCCCCACGATCGCGCACACTTGAGCCCCTTCCAAGGCCCACCATCGAGCATGATACCTTCCTACCCCGCGGGCGCCCACCACCGCCACCCGCGTACGCGAATCTGTAGTCATTAGTACTCCTCGTCTTGGCCGTCGGAATCTTCCCACGGCCCTTCATGAGCATCCACGATTTCGTCCCACGTCACATACATCGGAAGGGGGTTCTCTTCCTCCTCCCATTTGCGTAATTTGGCGTTGCGTTGCCCCCGTTTACGCAGGTACGCCCAAACTGTCAGCACCGCCATCATCTGAAAGACGCTGAATCCTGACACAAGTGACCCGATTAAGGCAACTTTCCACAGGGAACCCTGCCACGCGTCCCACAGCGCCAGCGGCGTCATCGCGCCATGCTGCGCCAGCGCCTCGGGAAAAGGCTGATCCCGGAGGGATCGAATCATGGTCCAAAACCGGTCCTCTCCCAACTCGTCTTTGAGAAAGCGGGTCATGGAGAGACTTTGCGCGTAGACGTCGCCGAACTCCATCTCTCCCTCGGCCACGTCAAACACGGCCATCAACTCCCGGTACTCCATGATGCGCCCTTGCATGTACATATAAGCCACTACGGCGGAACTGCGCCAGCGGTATTCGTTTGCCAGGTTCATGGCGACGCCTTCGTTCAGCCAGCGCGGCAGATGCTCCAGATTCACGGTCCGAGCCAGCATGACGTGGACCAGTTCATGGCGGAGCACATCGCCGTAGCGGGCGGGTTCGCGCAAGAGGCGCGGAGCCTTCACGACCACCACGCCCTCCTCGGACCAGGCCAAACCCTCGACCTGCAACCGCGCTTGGGGCCCCGCGAACTGGGCGAACACATGATACGCAGGACAGATAATATACCGGATCGGTTGGTCGCCGCGATTCAAATAAGCGGCGTACTCGTCCAAGGAGTTCTGCAGGATATGCATCGAGCGTTCCGCCAAGGCCTCGTCCCTGTCCGCGTATTTGATGATAATCTGCCCTTCTTTAAGGCGGTAAATTCCCTGAGAAATTGAAAAACGCGCATTCTTTACCTTTGGATTTTTTTTAGTTTTATGTGTAAATTCATTTATCTTCATCTTTGGATAGTAATGGGAGTAGTCCTCTACAATAGCATATAAACTAAAACTTTCTGTCTGGTTTTCAAAATCATATGAATTGATTTCCTTTACTATACTA
>JAWOFY010000262.1:0-4835 GCA_046497285.1 Candidatus Hydrogenedentota bacterium | reverse complement strand
TGTTTGTGCTGATCGATTACCTCACCGATCTCCGCACGGACGCGGCGACGCACAATGTCCCCTGGCTCGTGGTGGCGCAGTACTACCTCTACTTCTCGCCTCATATTCTGTTCGAGGCCGCGCCGCTCGCCATGCTGGTGGCGGGCCTTCTCGTGTTGGGCAAGGCGGCGGAACACAACGAGGTGACGGCGGCCCTGGCGGGAGGGATCAGCCTGTATCGTCTGGTTTGGGCGCCGGTTCTGGTGGCGTTCGTGTTCGCGCTGGTATCCTTCGGGCTGGAGGAGGGCTTTGGCGCGCGGGCCATCGCGGAGGCCGACCGGCTGGAACGCAACTACTTCGGCCAACGCCGGGATGACCTGCGGCAAAGCCAGAGCTGGGTGAACCTCGAAGGCGGTTGGACGTGCCACATCATGAAATACAACCGGCTCGCCAATACGGGCGAGCAAGCCATTTTGCACCGAATTGGGTCCGATGCCGTGGAGCAGATCCTGGCGGACCGCATCTTTTGGGATGAGGCCGAAGGGCAGTGGTATCTGGAGGATGGACGCTGGGTGGTGTTCGACGCCGAAGTGAACGCCATCCTCGAGGACCACCGGATCACGCAACGGCCCGCCCCGATTGAGGAATCCCCGCAAGCGTTGTTCGCCATCGCCGAGCCGCCCGAAACCAAACGCGCGGCCGAACTGGCCGAGGATATCCGGTGGGCGGAGGGCCGCGGCATCCCCACGCATTCGCTATGGGTGGACTACCATGTCAAGTTTTCCCGGCCCGCCCTGAGTTTCGTCATGATCTGGCTGGCGATTCCGTTCGCCTTGCGCCTGCGCCGAGGCGGATTGGCAATAAGTTTCGGCGCCAGCATAATCATCGCCATCGTCTACCTCCTCGTCTTCAGCGTAAGCACCGCCTTTGGCCACGTCGGCCAGATCCCCCCTGTCGTGGCGGCGTGGCTGCCCAACGTGCTGTTTTTGGCGGGTGGAATCGCGCTTTTCAGCCGCACTTCGACCTGAGTGGCCCACAATCTCGGAGCCGGAATTCCTACCAATTGGCGCCTTTGCGGAGTAAGTCCTACCATTTTGTATGATCCCTTCATGGGCCGACCGTTCGCCGCTTTACCTTAAGCCGCCTCACCTCCGTAACTCCTTGGGACGCCAGTGTTTATGCGGCTTGCGATTGGTGAAATCCGCTCCCCCTTTGGGGAGAGGCAGGCAGCTTGTAAACGTCCCCTTTCCTTGAAGCAGCCGCGACCCCCGCCTACACACCGGTGGGAACGCGAAGCAGAATCTTTCCGGCCTCTGACGATGTAACCCCTTGCACTACAGGGGTTTATCCTTTCCTTTCATTCTTGGCACGCCTATTGCTTCTTAAGGGCATCCCGCCGTAACACGTCTCGGGCTCACTTCCGAGCGTCACTCATTCAAAGAGACGGCTATACGCGCCGTCCGCACCAAGAAGGAAAGGAGCACTACGCATGACAAAGAGAAAGAAAGGTTTAGGAGTATTGATGGGACTATCCATCGCCTTGGCGCTTTACTTTACGTTCGCGCCGGGCGCCATGGCGCAAGAAGTATCGATCGAGATGTTCACGATCAACAATCTGTGGATTCTCGTGGCGACGTTTCTGGTGTTCACGATGCACCTCGGATTCGCCAGCCTGGAAGCGGGGATGACCCGCGCCAAGAACGTCGTCAACATCTTGTTCAAGAACGTGTTCATCATTTCGATGGGCATCCTCGTCTACGCCATCATCGGGTTCAGCTTCATGTATCCCGGCGAATTCGGCGGCGTATTCGGATGGGCCGGTCTTGGGCTGGATCCGGGAGCGGACGGTCAGACGATGGCCTACGATCCCGGGTACACGTACTACACGGACTTCATCTTCCAGGGCATGTTCGCGGCGACCGCCGCCACGATCGTGTCCGGCGCGGTGGCGGAACGGATCAAGCTTCCCACGTTCATGATTTTCAGCACCGTCTATGTCGCGACCACGTACCCGATTGTCGGTTCGTGGGTGTGGGGCGGCGGCTGGCTGGATGAAATGGGTTTCACGGACTTCGCCGGCTCGACCTTGGTCCATAGCGCGGGCGGCTGGGCGGCCTTGGCGGGCGTCATTCTGCTCGGTCCCCGGCTCGGTAAGTACGTGGGCGGCGCCATCCGGCCCATCGAGGGCCATAGCATGCCCCTCGTCACCATCGGGGTGTTCCTCCTGTGGCTGGGTTGGTTCGGCTTCAACGGCGGCTCCGTGCTCACGGCGGATCCCGATGCAGTGTCCTATGTGTTCGTGACCACGGCCATCGCGGCGGCGGCGGGCGTCTTTGGCGCCATGGCCACGTCGTGGACTGTTCAGTCCAAGCCCGACCTCACGATGACGCTCAACGGCGCGCTCGCCGGGCTTGTTGGCATCACCGCCGGCGCCGATGTCATCCCCGTCTTCTGGGCAGCCGTGGTGGGGCTTATTGCCGGCGTCATCGTGGTGCTCGCCGTGCTCGGTTTCGACCGCATCCGGATTGACGACCCCGTCGGCGCCATCTCCGTCCACGCGATCTGTGGCGTGTGGGGCACGCTGGCCGTGGGCATTTTCGGCGGCGGCGACTTCATAACGCAGCTCATTGGCGTCGTGGCGGCGGGGCTGACGTACTTCATCACGGCGTTCATTTTCTTCGCCATCTTGAAGTTCACGCTTGGCATCCGGATTTCCGAGACCGAGGAAAGCCGTGGGCTGGACATCGACGAACACGGCATGGAGGCGTACGGCGGCTTCCAAATCTTCACCAGCAAATAAGGGCGGGCAATCCCCCAGCCATAAGGAGATAGCATGAGATGAAACTGATTATCGCGTACATACAACCCGAGCGGCTCAACCAAGTGAAGCAAGCCTTGTTCGAACACGACGTCAAGCGCATGTCGGTGACCAATGCCCTGGGATGCGGCCAGCAGATGGGGTACAGCGAGACCTATCGCGGCGCCACGGTGGAGGTCAACCTGCTCAAGAAAATCCGCATGGAAATCGCGGTCAACGAGGATTTTGTCAAGACCGCCGTCGACGCCATCATCCAGGGCGCGAAAACCGGCGAAATCGGCGATGGCAAGATCTTCGTCCTCGACCTCGGCGAATGCATCCGGATTCGCACGGGTGAAACCGGCAAGAACGCCATCGGCTAACCCATCGCGCGCGGCCCGGCCCCTCCCCGCACGGGAGTCGGCCGGGCCGCCTTGCCCCCTACTCCTTGGTCCGGGTTAGGGTTATTGGTAGGGCGGCATTGCGCCACTGGATTGGCTTCTCTAGGGGGTGTCACGATGAGGTGGATGTGTCCTCCGGTGGGTGGACATATATCCAAGAGACCCCAGAGGGGTCATAGATGGTAGCCTGGGGTTGAAGCGCGCGCAGCGCGCGGATACCCCAGGATAGCAAGCCCACCCAGTCCAACGACCCCGGCAGGGGTGGCAGCAGCCGTGTACACAAAGGTTCTGCGACCCTTATCAGGGTCGGTGTTGGTAATGTGCATTTCCGGGGGTATCGCCCGCATGCTATCGCCTGCGGCCTCAACCCCCGGCTACCATCTGTCATCCCTACGGGATGGATTTATTTGTCACAGCACTTTGGGTCAATCCAGACGCAATCGGGCGCATCCCCAAATCTAGGGCCGCCTTCTGATACGCTTGCTACACGAGCCTCCGCTGCAAGGCGATCACGACGCCCTGGATGGACACCGTGTGCGCGGGTGCGACAATGGGGTGCATGGCGCTGTTGGCGGGTTCAAGCCGAATCCAGGCCCCTTCGGGATAGAGCCGCTTGACAGTCGCTTCATCCTCCACCATGGCCACGACCACGTCGCCCTTGCGCGGCCGGCGCGAGGGATCCACCACGATGAGGTCCCCGTCCAGGATGCCGGCCTCCACCATGCTCTCGCCGTTCACGCGCAAGCAAAACGCGCCCTCCCGCACGTGCGCGGGATCCACCGTCACCCGGCCCTCGATGTTTTCCTCGGCGAACAGCGGTTGGCCCGCCGCCACCCGGCCCACGAGCGGCAGGGTGTTGGGCTCCGCCTCATACAGATCCGCCACCCCTTTTTCCGTCACATGCAGGGACCGCGCCTTGCTCGACCGGGTGAGATAGCCCTTGCGTTCAAGCGCGACGAGATGATCGGTAACGCCGTTGGTGCTGCGGATGCCAAAATGCGCGCCGATCTCCGCC
Source organism: Candidatus Hydrogenedentota bacterium (assembly GCA_046497285.1). Lineage (GTDB taxonomy): Bacteria > Hydrogenedentota > Hydrogenedentia > Hydrogenedentales > SLHB01 > SKRY01. The sequence continues at coordinate 643 of JAWOFY010000262.1, read as the reverse complement.
AAGGTGGGGGGATAGCCTTGGTCCTGTATGGTCTGGGCGATGAACTGTAGAATCGCCGCCTGCCGTTTTGTAAGGGGCCGCGCCATCGCCGCCTCCCTATCTGTTGCCGCGTTGATGCGCCGCGAATCCGTCACGCCGCGCTACTGAAAGCCTGTTCAGGGTTATTGAACCACGGCGCGCCTGGAGTTGTCAACAGGGTTCCCAAGTCCCAGACTACGGTTGCCGGTGCATCTGACCGCGATTGGCGTTTGACACGTGGTTCCGCATGGGCTACAGTCGCGGTGGCCGTAGCGCGGATGCTACCGGCTGACGCAACAAGGAAGCAGTGTTTCTTGGAAGAGGTAACCACGAACTCAGGCGAATCAAGAGAGACTTTGTGCATTTTCCGGCAAAGGTCTCTTATCCGCCGGGAGGACTTCCCATGTTCTATGTTGGAAAGGCGATAGCTTTTTGTCTGGTAAGTGTTCTTGCCGTCTCCCCGATCCAAGCGGCGGGGGAGATGGTCGAGCACTCGGTCCCATTAGGCGGAAACGCCTACCAAACGCAAGGATACGCCGGCGGGGTGAGCCCGGCGGGTATTAGGGGTTGGGACGATCCCGAAAGTGTATTCAGCGTGTTTGTGGCCTCGGATGAAACGGCGCAA
>JAWOFY010000103.1:0-3194 GCA_046497285.1 Candidatus Hydrogenedentota bacterium | reverse complement strand
CTATTGTAATCCGCTAAAGCAAATGGCGGTCACGCCCATTAGGTGGTTTAACCCCAACCTAACAGGCCTGTGAAATACTATGGGCAAAAGGCTGGATCCGGCCCCGCAGCTCTCGGCGGCGCGGACCGCAACCGTAAGGAAGGCTTCGCAAATGAGCGCCGATACGATTCTAGTAATTGAGGACGACGAAGATATTCGAGCCCTTGTAACGTACAATTTGCGCAAGGCTGGGTACGAGGTCAAGGGGACCGCCGACGGTACCGAGGGGATTCGGATGGTCCGGGACCAAATGCCGGCGCTGGTGGTGCTGGACCTGATGTTGCCGGGCACGGACGGCCTTGAGGTGTGTGCGTTGCTCAAGAACGATCCGAAGACCCACGACATTCCCATCGTCATGCTGACAGCCAAGGGGGCGGAGCAGGATATCGTGACCGGCTTCGAGCATGGCGCGGACGACTATGTCACCAAACCCTTCAGCCCGAAGGTCTTGGCGGCCCGGGTGCAAGCGGTTTTGCGGCGGGGCGCGGCCGAGCTTCCCGCCGAGGACGATAGCCTTCATGTGCACGACCTGGTGATTCATCCCGGCCGCCACGAGGTGTTGGTCCAAGGCGAATCCGTCGAATTGACCTTCACGGAGTTTCGCGTGCTACATTGCCTTGCGCGGCGGCCGGGCTGGGTATTCACCCGCTCACAAATTGTGGATGCCGTGCGCGGCGCGGGATACGCCGTGACCGACCGCGCCGTGGATGTGCAGATCGTGGGTTTACGCAAGAAGCTGGGCAAGTGCGGAGGCTACATCGAAACGGTGCGCGGAGTCGGATACCGGTTTAAGGAGTAATCCCATGGGCCACTGGCGCCCTTTCTGGCGGATGGCCGTGTTTTCCTCGGCGGCGGCCGCAATAGCTTGGATACTCGGGGCGGGGGTCGTCATCTCTCATATGCAAGCGCACCATCTGGACGCCGTCCACGAGCGCGTCTTGAACCATGCCGTCTTCGCGGCTGGTGAATTGGCGGACGCGCTGGACGATGGAGAAGAGGCTCTGCAAGCGGCATGTGAACGTCTTGCTTTTTCCGATGGCATGCGCCTCATGGTCATTGGCCGGGATGGTGAAGTCCTAGCGGATTCCATGCCCACCGGCGGGGAGCAAAGCCTCTCCTCCACGGCCCCAGAGATACAACGTGCAATTTGGGGGGAACCTGGATCCGACCTTCGAAGGACCACGCCTGAGGCTGAACGCCACGTCTATGCGGCCGCTCCAGTTTTTGAGGATGGCGCCGTGATTGCCGTGGCTCGGACCAGCCAATCCGCGCCAAGCGCTCCAACAGGCGCGCTTGTAGGGATCCTAGGCGTTGGGGCCGTAGCTATAGCGACAGTCGTTCTCGCCCTGGAATGGGCTGCTACACGCCGCTTGCGCCAAGAGTTTCAGGCCGTTGACGAAGGCGTGGAAGCCATGGGACGCGGCGAGCTTACCCGCCGTATTCGCATTCGCGGCGATAGCCCGTTCGCTCCGTTGGCTCAGAAACTGCATGACATGGGCCATGAGACATCGGCTCGGCTGCGCAGCGCTGTCCAAAAGCGCAATCAACTTGAAAGGGTATTAGCCAGTATGGTCGAGGGGGTGCTGGCGGTGGACGCGGACGAGCGCATCATCCTCATGAACGACGCCGCCGGCCGCTTGTTCGGAATACCCCCTAGTAGGGCGCAGGGCCGTAACCTGCAAGAGATAGTGCGCAACGCGAACCTCCAACGATTCTTTCGCCAGTTGCAAACCCTTCCACCAGCCAATGAAGCCCCCCCCGCTTTGGAAGATGAGATTACCGTATACGACGGCGCCGGCAAGCGATTTCTTCAGGTACACGGAACCCTATTGCGTGACGGGGAAGGCCGGAGCCTGGGCACGCTTGCCGCCCTCCATGACGTGACTAACATGCGCAAACTTGAAAGCGCGCGGCGGGATTTCGTGGCCAACGTTTCCCACGAGCTTCGCACCCCAATGACTTCCATCAAAGGCTACGTGGAGACGTTGTTGGAGGATGGTCCATCGGACCACGCCCAAGTCCGGAGCTTTTTGGCGATCGTGGCCAAGCAAAGCGATCGGCTTATCGCCTTGGTGGAGGACTTGCTCGCGCTCTCCCGCATCGAGCAAGAGGAGGAACGAGAGGGGCTTCCATTGGCGCGGGGAACGGCGCGGGATGTGTTGCAGGGAGCCTACCACGCGTGTCAAAGTGCAGCTTCGGATAAGGATATCCATATCACTATTCGGTGCGAGGAGAACTTGACTATCCCGATGAATCAACCCTTACTTCAGCAGGCTGTCACGAATTTGCTGGATAACGCCATCAAATACAGCGAGGCCGGAACACAAGTGGAGATGGAGGCCCTGACCGTGAATGGCTCCGCCGTCATCCGGGTGCGCGACCAAGGCCGGGGTATTGCCCCGGAACATCTAGACCGCATTTTTGAGCGTTTCTATCGGGTGGATAAGGCCCGCAGCAGGCGGCTGGGCGGGACCGGCCTCGGATTGGCTATTGTCAAACATATCGTGCGAGCCCACGGGGGCGTGGTCAGCGCGGATAGCGCGACCAAAGGCGGGAGCGTATTCACGATACACCTACCCTTGACGCGCGGCGGCCAGGCGCTAACAGAATCCTAACACAAAGCTAATATTAGGCAAACATACAGTGAGTAGTATGCTAGCGTACACGTCGGGTGGAAAAAGGGGGCCCGTTTCATTCCCAAGTATGTTTACGAAACAATACCGGCTCAGTGACTTGCGGAAGTCCCTTGGTCAAGGATGAATCTTGCTAAGAACTGCTGTATAGTGCTTGAAGTATTCGGTATTGTAACCGGTTTTCGGTGACAAAGCAGGGCTCTTCTTTGCTTCTGCAAGTCGCTCCAGCTCATTTTGAACTCGTTGGAAGGAGGCAACCTCATGTTATCTAGATTATTGCTTGGATTGGGTGCAGCTGCGGTTTGTGTTGCAGGCGCCGTGGTCGCCACAGGTTGCGGCGCGCCGGCGGAAAACGTATTGGTGGTGCGCGGCTCGGACACCATGGTGCATTTGGTGAGTTCGTGGGCCGAGGATTTCATGGCGGCGCATCCAGAGTACGAGGTGTCCACCACGGGCGGCGGCTCCGGCACGGGCATTGCGGCATTGTTTAATCAGACCACCGACATCTGCGCCAGCTCCCGA
>JAWOFY010000061.1:0-3995 GCA_046497285.1 Candidatus Hydrogenedentota bacterium | reverse complement strand
GTGGCTTCCAGGCCATCCTCGAATTCGTCCCACGTGGGCGGGACGGCGTTCCACAAGCCAATCACGTTGGGCACGTCCAGGCCGAATTGCTCCAGCTCCGCCCTTAACTCGTCCAAGTCGCCGCCGTCGTTCTCATAATCCTCTAGGTCGTTTCCCCAGAGTTCGATGCAGTCGTATCCGGCCTCCGCCGTCACCTCGATCTTCTCGCGCAAACTGGCGGGACGTATGGTGCTCGTGTTGATGCCCAAGGGCCATGGGCTCAACCCACCTTGATAGGAGTGCTCGAGCGTTTCTCCTTGAGCGGCGCGCCCCAGACCGGCCGCGGCGGATACGGCGGCGCCCGTGACCGCGGCGGACTGAATAAACTTCCGGCGAGTGATGTGTTCGTTCACAATTGGTTCCTCCTTAACGTAATCCCACGGCAATGCTTTTACGTGTACACTGGTTGCCCCTTGATCAGCCAATAGGAATTGATCACGCCTCGTCTTGCTGCGGCTTACCTCGGTTAGCCATGAAACCGGGCATCTTCCTTTTGGGCTTCCTGCCGGTTTTTGGTTCCCGGCCGGCCGTTTCCGCCGCCTCTTCATTCGAGGCCTCAGTCCGCGAGTGTTCTGCTGGTTCTTCGCCCCGCCCGCGAGTTGGTGGATGCTCCACTATCTCTTGCTGCTGGGGCGGAGTCGGAGAGGACGCTTTAGGTTCCCGTTGCTGGCTGCGGTCTTGGGAGTGCTCCGCCGCCTCTTCTTGACGCCGCTCGCGCGTCCGCTGCTGCTCCGCCGCCTCTTGCGTGCGGCCGCGCTCCGAAGGCGGCACGGCTACTTCCTTGGGGGCTTGATTTTGCCGCCGCCGCAAGTACGCTGGGATGCTGGTATCTACCTCCGGCTCCTTTTCTTCCGCTTGGGTACTGGAGGAAGTGCCCGCTTCCGCGTGGGCGGCCACCCTTTCGGGTTGGGTACTGGAAGAACTGTCCCCCTCCGCGCTGGCGGCTGCCCTTTCAGGCTGCTTCGGCTCTTCATCGTCTGGGACATCGTCCACAGGGATTGGAGGCTCTTGCGGAGTTTCCGTTTTCTCCGCTTCAGTAGAAGGCGCCGGCTCCGGAGCCGCAGGGCTCGGCGGGGCCGCTGTCTCGCTGTCCTCCTCTTGTACCGGGACCTCTTCGGGTTCCACGAACCCCGCGGCGATGACCGTCACCCGCAGTTCTGGCCGCTCCTCTTCGCCGACCACGGCGCCCCAGATGACATTGGCCCGGGGGTGGGCGGCGTTTCGTACGGTGCTCACGGCCTTATCCACCTCGTGTATTCCCATGTCCTTTCCGCCAATAATGTTCACCAGCACTTCCATCGCGCCGGTGATGTCGGACTGTTCAAGCAAAGGACAAATAATCGCCTCTTTCGCCGCCACGATGGCCCTGTCGGGGCCTCGGCTCTGGCCGCTATCCACCGTGGCTCCATCAGTACTCGCTTCGGTCTCGTCGCGTTTCGCCACGCCGATGCCTATAAGCGCCCGTCCCCGGGCTCGCATGATGGTGCGCACGTCGGCGAAGTCCGCGTTGATGTTGCCGGGAAGCCGGATGAGCTCGGTAATGCTTTGCACCCCGTTATGCAAGACCTCGTCCGCTTGGCGGAAGGCCTCAGCGACGCTCATGTCCTCCGGGCTGAACTGTATCACTCGGTCATTGGGCACCACGATGAGCGTGTCCACGTGTTCTTCAAGGGCGGCAAGACCGGCGTAGGCGTTATTCTTCCGTTTGGGGCCTTCGAAGTAAAATGGCAGCGTGACGATGGCCACGGTGAGCGCGCCGCTTTCGCGGGCGAGTTCGGCGATGATAGGCGCGGCGCCGGTGCCCGTGCCGCCCCCAAGGCCCGCCGTCAAGAAGACCATGTCGGCCCCTTTGAGCACTTCGGCGATGCGATCCTTATCTTCCAGGGCCGACTGTCTGCCAATTTCGGGATCCGCGCCCGAACCTAGCCCGCCGGTGATGTCGGCGCCGATCTGAAGCCGGACACTAGCGGGCGACTTTTTGAGCGCTTGCGCATCGGTATTGATGGTTATAAATTCTGCTTCCTGGAGCCCTTCATGGATCATCCGATCAACCGCGTTTCCGCCTCCGCCCCCGATACCGCAGACTTTGATCACGGCTTGGTCTTCAAACGTCCGCAGCGCTCGGTTGGTAACGCTCATCGGACCATTTTCCATTTTCTCCTCGTTCAAATCCGTCTTATCAGCCGCGTCCATGCTGCACCGCCTTTCCGTGTATTTGTCTGGCGCGGAACATCCACGCTTTTGTCACCAACAGGCCACATCTTTTCCCCAACGCAGGTCGAGATAGTATTCGCAATCAAGCTCGTCGCCCCGCTCCTCCCACAGCGCGGCCAGACGGCGGGCTTGCTTTTCAAGATCCCCCCGGCCCCACCGAATCTCGAACGGCAATTCGTCGCAAAACATCCGAATATCGTTTACGTCTTTCACCCAGATCTCGCTTACGGTCATTTCGGCCGCCAGGGCCGTCCCCGCGAAACTACGCCACACATCAAGCCCCGCCCTAAGCCTCGCCGATTCAATCCGCTCCCCCGCCGCCGCGATCCACTGTTCCGGCTCTCCGTTGATAAGAGGCCCCACATGCAACTCGTGTGGACTGAGTTCGCGCAGCACAACCCCTTCGCTGTCGATTTCCGCGATCGAGTTCGGCATCTCCACGCCGGCTACCGGAATCCGTTCTTCAATTTGTATCGTCACCACGTTAGGAAAATAGCGGCTCACCTCGCTTTGCCGGACAAATGGCATCGCGTCAAGGCGGGCCTCGGCCTCGGAAACGGGGAGGCCCACCATACTATCTCCTGGCGCCAGCCCCGCCCGGCGTTGCACGGCGGCCGCATCCAACGTGCGGGTTCCACTGACGTGGATATCGTCCACCCGAAAATACATTGACTCCTCGACAAAGACAAGAAAAACGTAGCCTAACAACAATAAAAAACCAATGCATAACCCGGCCTGGAGCAAGCCAACCAACAACCCGGACGCCGCCAGTCCCCGCTCCTCCCGTTTGGCTTGCAGGGTGCGCCGGCTTCGAACACAGGGAGGCATCATCGTTCACGCAAGGCCTCCAGCAGGGGTTCGGCAATCTGATTGATGTTGCCCGCGCCAAGAATGAGGACGAGATCGCCGGGCTCCAGCACCGGCGCGAGCATCCCCGGCGCATCGTGCATGTCGTTGATAAGCTCCACCGGCCCTGTCCCGTTCGCGCGGGCGGCGTCCACGATGAGCCCGCTGTCCACCCCCGGCAAAGGCTCTTCCCGCGCGGGGTAGATGGAGGTGACGATGCACCGGTCCAGGCCGCGCAACGCCTCGGCAAATTCCTTATACAAGTGGCGGGTGCGGGTGTACAGATGAGGCTGGAACACGGCCATGATGCGGCGGGGCTCAAGCCACCGCGCCGCCTCCAGGGTCGTGCGGATTTCCGTGGGATGATGGGCGTAATCCTCAAGCACCAATACCCCGTCATGCTCGCCACACACTTGCAAACGCCTCCGAACCCCGTCGTACAGCTCAAGGCCTTCGCTAAGAAGCGAGAACCGCATCCCCAGACAGAGGCCCACGGCGCACGCCGCCAACGCGTTGCGGACATTGTGTTCGCCCATGGCCTGAATCCGAATGGAGCCGAGCCGGCCCGTTACCCGGAAGCGATCGTCGTGGCTGGTTACATCGAACTCCGTGTAAAGATTGGGCGCATGACGCCGGCCCGCGTCCCCCGGCCCGTCTTCCCGGACCATGCGGACGTTGCTTGCCTGAAGCGAGGCGTCCTCATCGAGGCCATAGGTAAGGCACACGCTCTCGATCTCGGGAAGGATGGCCTGGACATTGGGATCGTCGTGGCACACAATGGCCTGACCGTAAAAGGGCGGCATATTGCAGAACATTTTAGCTAAGTTAGAAAAGTTTGAATCTATATACAACAGGGAAGCAAACAGAACAGACGGTAGCAGAGAGTCTGATCTTAT
>JAWOFY010000021.1:0-5464 GCA_046497285.1 Candidatus Hydrogenedentota bacterium | reverse complement strand
CTGCGCGACATTCAGTTTCTTCGCGACGAGGTGTGCCGCCCGGCCGAACGGTGGCGCCAACAGGTGCTCGACGAGGTCATACGGTGGCTGGAAGGACATTTCCAGGATCCCAACGCCGTGATGCCCTCGCTATCTCCACTTCGACGCCGCATATACGCCCTGCTTGCCGAGCGCTAGCATGGATCTTCAGTCACCGTGAATGGCCCCCAACAGTTCGTCGATCCTCTCTCCCGCATCGCTCATATCCTGCTTGAGTTGGGCGAGCTGACGATCGGAGAGGTCAAGCTTGCCTGCGGCTTCCGTGGGACAGGAAGGCGGCGCCCCATTGGACGGGTCCCCCCCTCCCGCTTCGTAAGCCAAGTAATCGGCGTAGGCGGTGAGGTTGGTCAGTTTCACGGCTTTGGGCGCGTGGTTCGGTTCATGATGATACCGGATGGCCTCGACCACGGGCTCGGGCAAATTCCAATGCTCAGCTAGTATCGCCCCGGCTTCGGCATGATCAAGTTGAAACACGTCCCGCTCCACTGCGCGAACGAGTTCCGCCCGATCCCAAGCCTGTTGAGCAACGCGCCGATAGACCTCGGGATACAGGTCCTGCAGAACCACCTTGCCCACGTCATGCAGCAGTCCCGCCACGAACGGACCGGCGGCGGGGGGCGCGCTCATAAGGCGAGCAGTCCGTTGAGCGCCGATGGCCACCTCCAGGGAATGCCGCCACAGCCCCTGCCCCGCCCGGCTTGAACTCAACGTGTTGTAGGCTGTAACGGCAAGCACGAGATTGCGCACTTCGAGGAATCCAAGAATCACGATCGCGGTGGTTACGCTGCTGACTTCGCGGTAGAACCCATAGTAAGCGGAATTCACCACCCGCAATAGGGCGGCGGCCAGGTTTTGATCGCTGGCGATGAACTGGCTAAGGTCGAGAGCGGAGGCCTCGGGATCTTGGACGGTCTCCATAACTTGGGTCAGCACCGTTGGCAAGCCGGGCATCGAACGGATGCTTGCTATCGTTTGGTACGGGTTGATGCTTTCCACGGTTACAAACCTCAATGTACTTATAGACACAGCGGCGGGGAATAGCGCTATAGGAACGCCGCTTAAAACCCCTTTTGCCGCGCGACGGAATCCAACACGCTCCGCGCCACATCCAAAAAGAAGACCAGCGTGATTTGGTCTGGCGTTAAGGCTTTTCGCGGAACAGTGAGCGGTGTGCAATGGAAACGCATGTGAATCACCTCCTTTTCGGTTACATGCGGTTAAGAATACCGTTGCGCACCGACAGGGTCAACCGTGAAAGAGGAATTGGGAAAGACGCAGCATTGCGCGGAGGCCTTCCATTCCGAGCGGCGCGCGGTGGTACGCGCCACGATGGGGACGCTTGGGGGTTACTCACCGGCTCGATTTCCAGTTCCCGGCGGGCCAAGAATAGCAGTGAAATCCAGCCTCGGCGGAGCCCGATTACTTCGCAATTACGGCTGTTAATTTCCCCTTTACATTTAGGTGGCGTGTTTTTGTATAATGCTTCGCCAGACCGCAAAGCGGTTCTGGTGCGTCCCACGCCAAAGAGCAAATCAGGGGAGGGGACGCCAGGTTATGGCTATGGCGCGCTGGCGGGGGTATGAAGGAGAAGAGGCGCACATCAGCTGGGGGAGCAGTTCCAAACCTTCTAGACCAACTCCCTCCGTTGACGCCATGCCTCTCCTGGCGATGCCCCAGCCGCTCCGTAGGCTGTGAGCCCTTTGCTGTGGCGCGCCACTCTAAACATCATTTTTGTGGTAGGAGAACCAACAGAAGGAGACAACAGATGGACCGAAAAGTGCGAATGGGCATGGTCGGAGGCGGATATGGCGCCTTCATCGGGGCGGTACATCGTATCGCCGGGCGTCTCGATGGTTGCATCGAGCTGGTGTGCGGGGCCTTCGACGTAGACCCTAACAGGGCGAAAGAGTTTGGCAAGGAAGTGTTCCTTCCGGCCGACCGCGTCTACGGCGCCTATGAAGAAATGATAGAGGCCGAGGCCAAATTGCCCGAAGGCGAGCGCATGGACTTCGTGTCCGTCGTCACGCCCAACAAAGTGCATCATCCCGTGGCGATGAAGGCCCTGTCCAACGGATTCCACGTGGCGTGCGAAAAGCCGATGACCGTAACGCTTCAAGAGGCCAAGGAAATCGAGCAGAAGGTTAAGGAAACGGGACTGCTCCTCCTCTTGACGCACACCTACACGGGCTATCCCATGGTCAAGCATGCCCGTAAGATGGTGCAAGAAGGACAACTCGGCAAGATCCGCCGTATCGTGGTGGAGTATCCCCAGGGCTGGATGGCTAAGCGCACCGAAGACGAAGGCTGTCAGCAAGCTTCCTGGCGGGTGGATCCGGCCCAGGCGGGCGGCAGCTTCACGATGGGCGACGTGGGCACGCACGCCGCCAACTTGGCCGAGACTATCTCCGGTCTGAAGATTACGGACATGTGCGCCGACCTTCACACCTATGTGCCGGGCCGGAAACTCGACGACGACGGCAACATCCTGTTGAAATTCGAGGATGGCGCCACCGGCTTGCTGTGGGCCAGCGGTGTGGCGATTGGCGAGGAAAACGGCTTGAACATTCGCATCTACGGCGAAAAGGGCGGGCTCACCTGGCGGCAAGAGGAGCCGAACACCCTGGTCGCGGCATGGCTGGACAAGCCCAAGCAAGTGTTGCGCACGGGCATCGACGAGGCGACGGGCACCCGTGTGCCGCCTGGCCATCCCGAAGGGTATCTGGAAGCGTTCGCCAATCTGTACGTGAACTTCGCCCGCGCCATAGACGACGCTAAGGCGGGCAAGCCCGCGTCCCCCGAAAGTCACGACTTCACAAGCGCCAGGGAAGGCGTGCGCGGCATGGCTTTCGTTGAAGGCGCCGTCGAAAGCTCCAAGAAGCAATCGTGGATCAAGTTTCCCGTCTAGGTTAGCGCTTGGTAATTGCGCGTAACCGGACCTGTTGAAGTGGAAGGAATTTCAAACCAAGAGGGAGAATCACCATGAAACTCGGCTTATTCTTAGCCATGTTCGGGGACAAGTCGTTCAACGAAGTCCTCGAAACCATCCGCCCGCTGGGGTTGCAGACCGTGGAATTTGGCATGGGGAACTACCCTGGCGCGCCGCACCTTAACGTGAAAGAGCTGCTTGAATCCAAGCCTAAGCGGGATGAGCTTATCGCCACGTTGAAGGGTGAGGGACTCGAGATCAGCGCTTTGAGCGCGCACGGCAACTGCCTGCATCCCGACGAAGCCTTCGCCAAGGCCAACCAGGAAGTGCAGACCGACGCCATCAAGCTCGCCTCGCTGCTGGGCATCAAGACGGTTAACGATTTCTCCGGCTGTCCGGGCTCGGACGAGAACGCCACGCGGCCGTGCTGGGTGACCTGCCCTTGGCCGCCGGATTACCTCGAGACCCTGGATTGGCAGTGGAACGAACGCGTTATCCCCTACTGGACGCGGCAAGCCAAGTTCGCCGCCGACCATGGCGTCAACATTGGCTTTGAGATGCACCCCGGTTTCGTCGTGTATAACACCGAGACGCTGCTGCGCATCCGCCGGGAATGCGGCAAGAGCCTCGGCGCGAACTTCGATCCCAGCCATCTCTGGTGGCAGGGCATGGATCCCATCAAGTGCATCCGCGAGATCGGCGGCGACGCCATGTTCCACGTCCACGCCAAGGACGCCTTGGTCTACAACGTGAACTCGGACATCAACGGCGTGCTCGACACCAAGCACTACGGCGAAGAGCTCAGGCGCTCCTGGCTGTTCCGTTCGGTGGGCTATGGCCACGGTCTCGAATGGTGGAACGACTTCGCCTCCACCCTGCGCATGGTCGGCTATGACGGTCCCGTGAGCATCGAGCACGAAGACAGCCTGATGACGCCCATGGAAGGGCTCACCAAGGCCATCGAACTGCTCAAGAATTCCCTCATCTTCCAGGAAAAAGGCGCCATCACCTGGGCTTAATCCCCAGCCAATAGCGCGCTACGCGACACCAAACGCCCGCCTCTTCCTCTAGACTCAAGGAAGGGGCGGGTCTTTTTGTTGGCTAGGGATTGCAATATGAATGGCCTGAATATATAATCAGTATATCTGTTACGAAGGAGATCGCTCATGGGGCAGGACCGTTTCGATTTTGGTGGGAGCTGGACAGACGAAAAGCTCGAACGGGTGCGTAAGTACCTGGCCGCATACGTGATCGCACTGAAGCGTAAGTCTTTTGAATTGCACTACGTTGACGCGTTTGCCGGTTCGGCGGCGGCTCCCGTGGAACTGGAGGAAGAGAGCGGTGAAATTCTCTTCCCAGAACTTAGAGAAGAGGACGCCCAACAGTTCCGCAAAGGAAGCGTTCGTCAGGCCTTGGAAGTTGAGCCTCCTTTTCAGCGTTACATACTGATAGAGAAGGATCCGCACAAGGTCCAGCAGCTAAAGCGTGTTAAGGATGACTATCCGGACAGACGGGAGCGTATTGACATCGTCAACGAGGATAGCAACACGTATCTCGGTAAGCTCTGCGACAGAATGAGCCGTCGCGGCAAGGTGCGCGGTGTCGTTTTTCTGGATCCGTTTGGAATGCAGGTCGACTGGAACACGATTGAGTGTCTTGCGCAGACACAGAAGTTTGATGTGTGGATCCTTTTTCCGCTGGGCATGGCGGTAACCCGAATGCTTCCAAAAGCCGGCCCTGTTCCAGAACACTGGGCAAGGACACTCGATCGCACGTTTGGATCCGATGAATGGCAAGCGTTGTTCTACAAGGAAAACCCACAATTGACTCTTGATGGCGAACCAAACGGCGTCCGCCGGGTAGCCACTCTTAAGGACATTGCGGCCCATTATAACGAACGGTTGAGGTCGGTGTTTACCGGTGTTGCCCCTAATCCGCTGTCTCTGACGAATTCCCGAGGAAATCCTCTCTATCTACTGTGCTTCGCCTGCGGCAATCCAAAGGGATGCAAACCGGCGCTTGACATTGCCACTTACATCCTTGGTCAGCGAGGAGGGTAATGATGTCCACTCAATCCTCTATTGAATGGACGGAAGCCACGTGGAACCCTGTCACGGGATGCACAAAGATCTCTGCGGGGTGCAAGCATTGCTATGCAGAACGCATGGCGTTGCGGTTGCGAGCGATGGGGCAAGCGAACTATGCCAACGGCTTCGAGGTCACGCTCCAGCGGCATATGTTAGAAAGACCCTTGGAATGGAAACGGCCCCTTGTCGTCTTCGTCAATTCCATGAGTGACCTCTTTCACGAGCGTGTCCCCGATGCGTTTATTGACGAGGTGTTCGATGTAATGGGCCGGGCGCACTGGCATGTCTTCCAAGTGCTGACCAAACGAGCGGATCGCTTGGCCGCATATGGCGCGGGACGTGAGTGGCCCCCTAATGTTTGGGTTGGCGTTAGCGTGGAGAGCGCCCGCTACACGCCCCGCATTGAGTACCT
>JAWOFY010000462.1:0-5741 GCA_046497285.1 Candidatus Hydrogenedentota bacterium | reverse complement strand
CATCCCCCCTACCCCCCTTCAAAGGGGGAATTGGCCGGCAGGATGCCGGCGGTACGGGAACATCCCGCTACCCCATTCAACGGGGAAATTGGCCGGCGGTACGGCGGCTTACACGTCCAGGTTGCGCACGTCCAGGGCGTGTTTCTCGATAAACTGGCGCCGGGGCTCCACCAATTCGCCCATCAAGGTGACAAAGGTATCGTCGGCAGCGGTTTCGTCTTCCGCGCTTACCTGCAACACCGTCCGGGTTTCCGGGTTCATCGTGGTGGCGTGGAGCTGGTCGGGGTTCATCTCCCCCAGGCCCTTATAGCGCTTGATATCAAGCCCTTCGTAGGCCGTGTTCAGCAGATAATTCCGGAGCTGGAGCAGGTCCTCGGTCTCGTATTCCACCTTGTCGTTGGCGTCGATCACTTGGAACGGCGGTTTACCCGCCGCGGCCATGGGTTCGGCGTGCTCGTACAGCACGTTGAACTCGTGACTAAGTAGAAACGCGAGGTCGATTTGGTCCTTGCGCCGCACCACCTTCTTACGGCCATCGGGATCCCCCGCTTCAAGCTCAAGCAGTTCGCCCTGAACGGCTTGCGTGTTCACGACATCCGCATCCGGCCCGAAGAGATGCTCCATCTCACTTGGCGTCAAGGAGGCGGGATCGAGCTGCTTTTCCTTGGGCAATTCCATCGCCCGCATCACGGCGTCCTCGCTCACGCCGTAGACCCGTTCGAGCCGCGCGAACATGCGCCGCCGCTCAAGCGCCGCCTGGATGGCGCGCTGAAGCACCTTGGTATCCACGGGCTCCGGGGACTCGCCGCCGTTCAACGAGGTGACATTGGCCCGTTGCATGACGTTCTCGAATAGGAAACGGTCCTTCTCGTCCTCGGTGATCAGGTAATGGCTCTTCTTGCCTTTGCGGACTTCATACAGGGGCGGCTGAGCGATGTAGATGTGACCGTTTCGTATAAGCTCGGGCATTTGCCGGTAGAAGAAGGTCAGCAGCAGGGTGCGAATATGGGCCCCGTCCACGTCCGCGTCGGTCATGATGATAATCTTATGGTAGCGCAGGTTTTCGAGCTTGAAATCGTCCGCGCCCACGCCCGTGCCGAGCGCGGTGATGATGGACCGGATCTCGTTGTTGTTGAGCATTTTGTCCGGCCGCGACTTCTCGACGTTCAAGATCTTGCCGCGCAGGGGCAGAATCGCCTGGTTCTTCCGGTCACGGCCTTGTTTCGCCGAACCGCCGGCGCTGTCGCCCTCAACGATATAGAGCTCGCACCGCTCGGGATCGCGCTCGGAGCAGTCCGCCAGCTTACCAGGCAAAGCAAAGGTCTCGAGCGCCCCCTTGCGCCGGGTCAGGTCACGGGCCTTTCGGGCGGCCTCGCGGGCGCGGGCGGCTTCCTGCGTCTTAGCCACGACGCGATTGGCGATGGTGGGGTTCTCTTCAAAGAAGGTGCTCAGCCCCTCGTAGACCATGGAGTGGACGAAGCCCTGCACGTTGCTGTTGCCGAGCTTCATCTTGGTCTGGCCCTCAAACTGGGGATCGGGCACCCGCACCGAAATGATGGCGGTGAGTCCCTCTCGCGTGTCGTCGCCCGAGATCGTAGCCTCCGCCTTCTTGCCGCCCGCCTTCTTGGCGTGGTCATTCAAGGCCTTGGTGAGGGCCGACTTGAACCCGCTAAGATGCACGCCGCCTTCGTAAGTATGGATATTGTTCGCGAAGCTGGCCAAGGCTTCCGTGTAGGAACTCGTGTATTGGAGCGCCACCTCGCACTGGATGCCTTCGCGCTCGCTCTCGAGGTGAATCGGCTTGCGGTGCAACGTGTCGCGATTTCGGTTCAGATACGTAACAAACTCGGCGATGCCCCCCTTGTACTGCATCACCTCCGGCTCGTCGTTCGTGCGCTCGTCCTCGAAGATGATCTTCGCTTCTTTGTTCAGAAAGGCGAGTTCGCGCAAGCGGGTGACCAGGGTGTCCCGGTTAAACGTTGTCTCTTCGAATATCTCGGGATCTGGCTTGAAGGTGATCCGCGTCCCACGCCCCTTCGCCTTACCTCGGCTTTCCAGGGGATGGTCCACTTGGCCTTTGCGGAATGACATGAACCACAGTTCGCCTTCGCGCCGGACCTCGACTTCAAGCCATTCCGAAAGCGCGTTGACACAAGAAATGCCCACGCCGTGAAGACCGCCCGCCACCTTGTAGCTGTTATCATCGAACTTGCCGCCGGCGTGGAGCATGGTCAGCACCACCTCGAGAGCGGATTTCTTCTTGTATTTGGGATCGGGATGTTTCTCGACGGGTATGCCCCGGCCATCGTCCTCCACCGACACGCTGTTGTCGATGTGGACCGTCACCTTTATGTTGCTGCATTGGCCGGCGAGGGCTTCATCAATGCTATTGTCCACGGCCTCAAAGACGAGATGGTGCAACCCGCGAAACGACGTGTCGCCGATGTACATCGCCGGCCGTTTGCGGACCGCTTCCAGGCC
This sequence comes from Candidatus Hydrogenedentota bacterium, assembly GCA_046497285.1. Taxonomy (GTDB): domain Bacteria; phylum Hydrogenedentota; class Hydrogenedentia; order Hydrogenedentales; family SLHB01; genus SKRY01. The sequence goes on along the minus strand of JAWOFY010000462.1, from coordinate 3,260 downwards.
CTCGAGCACCTTAATCGAACCAGCATTATAAGCCACTTCAGCCATGGGAGTTACCTCAATTCAGTTCAGGGGGAATACAAAGGACCACAACGTAGCGTATTATATCAATTGAGGGGGCGTCACGCAACTTTTCAGCGCAATATTTTGCGCTTTTTCCGAGAGAAAACCCTGCATCTTGCGGTTTCTAGATTATCGCCCCCTATACAATGGGGATCCTCGGCGCGGTTATTCTTCACCAAGCTTGAGAAACACGTCGTGAACCAATTCATGGCCCGCCAGGCGGTTGATCCGTGCAATCAACTCCCACTTGCGATAGGCGAATTTGTGCATCCAGACCGGGCTGTCCACCTCGATGGTGAGGACGTTCTTCCGGATGTGCCGGGGCATGCCATGGGCCGCCAAGGAGCCCGCCACCTCGGGCCAGCGCTCCCAGATGCGGGCTTGCTCCAACTGTTGGCCCAGATTCGACGATTTCTTGAGGCGCTCGAGGATCTCGCCCGCCGATGTGAGGTCATCTCCGCGCAAGGCAGCCTCCGTCGATAATAAACTGGGCGTCCGCCGCCTCGAAGGCCGGGTTGCCGCCATCGTTCTCGGTCGTGGTTAGGATGCATTGGACGCCCGCCGGCACGGCTTCAAGCAAACGCCGCGAACGTTTCGCGTCCAGTTCGGAAAGGACATCGTCCAGCATAAGCAAAGGGTATTCTCCCGTGCGGGCCTGTATCAACGCGACCTCCGCCAGCTTCAGGGCCAGCGCCGCCGTCCGCTGCTGGCCTTGCGAGGCGTAATTCCGCGCGGGCCGGTCACCCACCACCAGTTCCAGATCGTCGCGGTGCGGCCCCCGATTCGTCGCGCCTCGCTTGATGTCCCTGTGCCGGGCCTTGCGAAGCGCAACCTCAACACCCGTCTCCAACGAAACGTCGGGGGCATAGGCCAGCCCCATCACCTCGCCGTCCGCAATACAAGCATGCGCTTGCCGGGCGTGTTCGTTCAAGTCCTCCACGAAGCGGGTCCGCTCTTCGATGAGGACCGCGCCATGCTGAACCAATTGAGCGTCCCACACGTCCAGCAGGGCTTCATCCGCTTTTTCGCTGCGCAGCAGTTCGTTACGTTGCCGAAGGCTCTCCCGGTAACGCTGCAAGGCGTGAAGATAGCGCGAACTCAACTGCGACAACTCCATGTCCAAGAACCGCCGCCGTAACGACCCGGCGCCCCGAATCAAGGCCACGTCTTCCGGGGCGAAGAACACCACGTTGACCTTGCCCAGGATGTCGCTCACCCGGTCTTGGATCACGCCGTTCACCTTGAAGCGCTTCGCGTTGCGCCACCAGTTCACCTCCATCTGCAGAGGCCGGTCGCTCCGTTGAAACGCGCCCCGGATGCGAAAGCCCTCGGCGTCCCGCTGGACCAGCTCCCGCTCGGTGTTCGTCCGGTGGCTGCGCGCCGTCACCAGAAACAAGACCGCCTCCAGCACGGAGGTCTTCCCCTGGGCATTGTCCCCCCGCAAGATATTCACCCCCGGCGCCGGCTCAAAGGTCAACGGCTCCAGACAGCGGAATCCTTCCGCGGTAAGGGATGTGAGATGCATGCGGTCCTTTCCAAATACGAGCGGCTTGCGGCGGGGGAAGCGTACTCAAGACGAACGGGGAAAGCAAACGCCCCGATGATAGAGGGCGAGATACGGGAAAGGCAAGCGGGCGGCCCGTACGCCAAACAGAGATTGCTATGCCGTTCACGTCGGCAAGGATCACAAGCCAGCACGTCATCTCAGGTTGGGCTGATTGCGGACCTCCCAATTAAACGGCCCCACTGAACTGAATCGACCCCGCTCTTTTTGGTTTAGGGCAACAGTGATAAATTATAGGGCGGGGAATACAGTTGGGAACGTATCCCAACTACGGAGGGACAACTGGTGAGTGACTCGGGATCTCCATTCTTCACAGAAGGCCTGCAAAGCGTTTCCCCGCTCGTTACGGAGGCGCCTTACGGGGGACGGTTCCTGGCCGGCTGGTTTGTGAAACCAGCCGGCCAGGAGCCTGAGGAGTCGGAAACAAAGAACGCCAGTCAAATTGAGCAGATTATTACTCAGCGTCGGACAGTTGTATCAGTTCGAAGGCGTTGAGGGCTGCGTAACTGCCTTCTCGATGCGGTCTGATGTCGCAGTTCCCCTCGTGGCTTGCTTCATATACGATCAGCAACGGCGAGCCATCGGTGGTGAATTCGATCACCGAAGGGACCAATTCCGAGTCGTCGGTTACCTGCTGAATTTCGACGTCCGTTGCCACCAGGGTTTGCGTGACATCACCTGTTCCCACCAAATCCCCAATAACGATTTGTTTGTCCGGAAGCCCATACGTCTGGTCTTTGACCAGCGTATCGTCGGTTTCTTCGATGTAATCATCCATAACGGATTTCATTGAATAAACCCTGATCGCCGGCATCGGATGTTGAGGGTTGTTGGTAAAGCGGTATTCGATCCCGGTCGGATTGTCTCCGAAGCGGCGGGCATTGAAACTGTTGTGGTAGCTGAGCAGGCGGTATTCGCCGGCAGGAAGGTGGTACAATCCCAAAAGAATATCACTCGGGCGGCCCGGAAAATCGGTTCCGGCCACCCAAGTATTGGCGAGCGGGTCATGGATCGGTTCTTTCTCCGGTTGAATTCCGCCGGCCAAATACCTTCGCATTCCCGCCACATGTATGGCCATAATTCCCTCATAGTGGCAAGTGATGGCCGCATGCACGCCGCTGCCATCGATTCCCGAATCATCGGGATAGCTTGCGCCGCCGTCGTGCCAGTTCAAATCGGTCCGGTAAAAGTCCCAGTCACGAAGGGTCCAGGTCCACCATCCGTCCTTAACCGTCTCCGGAATCGGATCCATTGTATCCGGACCGCTGCGCGCGGCAAAATCCACCTTTAAGTGGAATTGACTTCGACTTGGCTGGGTATCCTCGGCCTTGCTTTCTGAAGGCAGGATTAGTAGCGTGGACGCCGTAGCGCCTACTGCCAGAAACCGGCGCCGAGATATCTCACTCATACGAATTCCCTCCTCCTACTGCAGGTGTTTTCTTTCCTCGGATACGTGTGCCAGGATGCCAACTAGCATATACCTTAGCACCCCCTTCTTTAGGAAAAACAGTATTGGCCAGGGACGGCGCGCGCCCCTGGCCAACACAGACTAGCGTGATGGTCTGTTAGCCTTCGTAGTCCACGCGTAGATCCCGGATGGACAAGGCCTTAGTCGCGGCCTCGGCGATGGTGTCAT
>JAWOFY010000444.1:0-4186 GCA_046497285.1 Candidatus Hydrogenedentota bacterium | reverse complement strand
ATCATCAATTGGGCCATCTCTGGAACATGAGTCCGCTGGCCGTGCGCGCGCACCGTAAGAAACTGGGCGTCTTGCCATCCTACAAGCTTGTGGACACCTGCGCCGCCGAGTTCGAAGCCCACACCCCCTACTATTACTCGACGTATGCCGATGAAGGCGAGGTGATTCCGTCCAAGGCGGAAAAGATCATGATTATCGGCGGCGGCCCGAACCGGATTGGGCAGGGCATCGAATTCGATTACTGTTGCGTCCACGCCTCGTTCGCCCTCAAGGACGACGGGTACGAAACCATCATGGTCAACAGCAACCCCGAGACCGTCTCAACCGACTACGACACCTCCGATCGCCTCTACTTCGAGCCGGTCACCATCGAAGATGTCCTCAACATCTACGATCAAGAACAGCCCGCCGGGGTCATCATCCAGTTTGGCGGCCAAACTCCGCTCAACCTCGCCAGCGGCCTGGAGGCGGCGGGGGTGCCCATCATCGGCACATCGCCCGCCAACATCGATCGCACGGAGGATCGCAAGGCGTTCCGCGAATTGGTGACGAAACTCAACCTGAAACAACCCGAGAACGACACGGTCGTCACCACGGAAGAAGCGGAGGCCGTGGCGGAACGCATCGGCTATCCTGTCGTGGTGCGCCCATCTTTCGTATTGGGTGGACGCGCCATGGAGATCGTCTACGATCACGCGTCGCTCGAACACTACATGAAACACGCCGTGGAAGCCTCTTCCGAGTATCCCGTCCTCATCGACAAGTTCCTCGAGGGCGCGGTGGAATTGGATGTGGACGCGATTTCCGACGGGTCGGATACGGTCATAGGCGGCATCATGCAGCACATCGAGGAGGCGGGGATTCATTCCGGCGACAGCGCCTGCATCCTCCCGCCATACGATCTCGATCCCGCCATACTACACGAAGTAAAGGAACAGACCCGCGCTCTTGCCCGGGAACTCAATGTCATCGGGTTGATGAACATCCAGTTCGCTGTCGTGGACGACACGGTCTATCTCATCGAAGTCAATCCGCGCGCGTCGCGCACCGTACCCTTTGTCAGCAAGGCCACAGGCGTCCCGCTGGCCAAACTCGCCGCCCGCGTGATGGCCGGCAAAACGCTCAAGCAACTCGGCCTCACCTTTGATCCCGAACCAGGCGCCGTGTCCGCGAAAGAAGTGGTGCTGCCTTTCATTAAGTTTCCCGGCGTCGACATCATTCTCGGCCCCGAGATGCGCAGCACCGGCGAAGTGATGGGCATTGACAAGAACATGGGGTTGGCCTTCGCGAAGAGTCAGGCGGCGGCGGGCAATCCCGTGCCTCAAGAAGGCACCGTCTTCCTCAGCTTGAACGACCGCGATAAGGCGCTCATGGGAGATCTCGGCAAGGAGCTCACGGAACTCGGGTTCAAACTGATGGCCACAGAGGGCACCGCCAAAGTCTTGGAAAGTCAAGGGCTCGACGTGGATCACGTGAATAAGGTAGGGGAAGGCCGGCCGCACGTAGGGGACCGCATTATCAATGGTGACGTGGACTGGATCATCAACACGCCGCTGGGCGGCGAGTCCAAGAAAGATGAGCGGGACATCCGGCGCAACGCCGTGGAGCATTTGCTGCCCATCATGACCACGCTGTCCGCGGCGCGGGCAGCCGTGGCGGGGATTCAAGCCATGCGGCAAGGCACGCTCGAAGTGCGCTCGTTGCAAGAGTATCATGAGACCATGCGCAAGGTCTTGCCCGTGTAAAGCCTGACGAAGGCGGCTCGTGGGGGAAGAATCCGTCTTTTGCGGATTCTGGCGCGCGTCAAACCGGGAGGAAACAATGGCGGCTGGGTGTTTGTATGTCGTAGCCACCCCCATTGGCAACCTGGAGGATATGGCGCCGCGCGCTGTGCGTGTGTTAGGAGAGGTGGACCGGATCGCCGCCGAGGACACGCGCCATTCCCGGAAACTGCTAAGTCATTTCCAGATCCACACCCCTCTCGTCAGCTACCACGAGCACAACGAAGAAAGCCGGGGTGTTGAATTGCTGAACCGGCTTGAGGACGGGGAATCCATCGCGATCATTAGCGACGCCGGCACACCCTGCATCTCCGACCCAGGCTATCGGCTCGTGCGGGCCGCCGCGGAACGGGGCGTTCCCGTGCGGACCGTCCCCGGCCCATGCGCCGTAACGGCCGCCCTCTCCATCAGCGGGTTACCGCCTGAGCCTTTCGCGTTCCATGGGTTCTTCCCGCGCCACGCGGGAAAAGCCCAAAGACTTCTCGCACGCATCGGCGAATGGGAAGGCGCCCATATCCTCTTCGAATCCCCGAACCGCCTCCCGCAGACGATCCACCGCATAAGCGAGGCGTTGCCCGACGCCGAGATGGCGATCGTGCATGAGATGACCAAGATGCACGAGGGCGTCTTCCAAGGCGCGGCGCAGGAACTCGCCGCCCAGCTTAAGGATATCCCTTCAAAAGGGGAATACGTGCTGGTGTTGTGTGGCGGCGTGAAAGCCGGTCCAGAGGCTGCGCTTACGGACGAGACGTTGCGCGAGGAAGTCGAGGCCTTGATGGCAGGCCAGAGCCTATCCCGCCGGGACGCCGTCCGGGCCGTGGCCAAACAACACAACATCTCTCGAAACCGCGTGTATGCAGCGGCGACGGCCAAGGGACGCTCATGAACACGTATGTTCCACCCCGCATATCGCTGATCCTGGCCGTTGAACAGACCGCCCTTATTTTGCGGTATGTGGGCGCGGCCATCCTGCTCCTCCTATTCCTAATTGGCCATCTCGGGGAGGACGTCTCCAGCGCGCTTATCATGGCGGGGGTTTGGGTGGCGCACAACCTGTTCTCCCATTGGGTGTTTTTCACCGAACGCCACGCCTACTTCATGGGGCCATTCAACTTCTGCCTCTACCTGGGCGAAATCTCCCTCGTAACATTCCTAGGCGGCGCGGGAACCGGCGTGACGTTTACCCTATACCTCCTGTTCGTTATCGGATACAGTGTCCACGCCCGGGAGTTTTACCGCATCGTGGGAGTCGCCGCATTGTGCTGCGCCGTTTATGCGGGGATTGTCGCCCTGCAATGGCGCCTTCACGGTCTCAGTCTTCCCCCCGGCGCCGTCTTTCTACCCCCTTCCCTTCTCATCATCAGCTGTGGATGGCTTATGGGCGTCATCAGCGACCGCTTCCGAATCACCGAGCAAGAACACCTCGCACAGGCTCAGGAAAGCGCTTCGAGCGAAGCCACCCTGCGCACCATCCTCGACAGCGCCGGCGATCCCATCTTGGTGTTTGACCAACACGAACTCATCACCGAGGCCAACGGCCGGGCGTGCGCCTTGCTGCAACTGTCACGCGAGAAGCTCCTCGGAAGCCGCATCCGCGGTTTCATTTTCGATGATGGGACGCTCCCGGTAAAATTCGCCACCCTGCGCAACAAGGGAGAATATAAGGGGGAGCAACTGCTGATCGACGCGGAAGGAAACGAGCACACCACGAGCGTCGTCATACGCAGTTTTGTGCGGGACCAACAACGGTACTATGTGCTCGTGGCGCGGGACATTACAGAAGAACGCCGCTTGCAAGAAACCGAACGCGAAACCGCGGCGCGCCTCGAACAACTCAACCGTGAGCTGGCCCAGGTAAGCGAGGTCAAGACCGAGTTCCTAATCACCATGTCGAAGAAACTGCGTTCCCCGCTGGCCGTTATTCTAGGCTACACGGATATGTTACTCGAAGGCGAACTCGGCGAGTTGACCCTGGAACAACAAAAGGCCGTCCAAACGTGCCGCCGCAGTGTCCATCGCGTGTTGAAATTGCTTGATGAAGCCCTCGAAGTGGGCCAGCGGCAACCCGCTACAATCGAACCGCCCCCCTCTCGCGAAGAGCCGTGACAGGACGCGGAATGACCATGGCAACCCCAAAACGCCAGGAATAATCAGGGCTATACCAACTACGACACTACTAAAGATCGGACCCAAAAAGTTAAAGACATAATTACTCTTTTTGTACTCTCAATGTATGCTTTGTTGTTGTTGACACTTATCACCTGAATGAGTTAGTATAAAGCACTTGAATTGGACAATAACGAACGCAAAAACTGCCGACTAGGGAAGAATCATGACGTGCGGAATGGCGGGCGGATCGGGAAAGGGCGGGACAAGACCAATGACCTGGCGCAAGCGGATCTTCG
>JAWOFY010000435.1:0-6230 GCA_046497285.1 Candidatus Hydrogenedentota bacterium | reverse complement strand
ACACCGGGGATCTGGCGATCATGGATGAGAACGGCTACTGCAAGATCACCGGACGGATTAAAAATATGATTATTCGCGGGGGTGAAAACATCTATCCACGCGAGATTGAGGAGTTCCTCTATACCAATCCGGCCATTGGCGATGTACAGGTGTACGGTGTCCCTGACCGCAAGTATGGCGAGCAGGTAATGGCGGCCATCAAACTCAAGGACAATGCAACCCTGACTGAAGAAGATGTAAAGATCTTCTGCAGAGGCCAGATTGCCAACTACAAAATTCCATACTACATAAAGTTTGTGGATGAATTCCCTATGACTGCCAGCGGCAAGATCCAGAAGTTCAAACTGCGGGAACTAGCCATTAGCGAACTGAAGCTCGAGGATATTCAGAGCTGAATTTCAAGGGCGGATAGAGTAGGTCTTCAAGCAAAAGATCCCCCCTGAAACGCTGGCGTTTCAGGGGGAACTCAACGCCGCCTTCGACGCGTTGAGTTCGTCAGGGCCAATCTCGAATTCGCCGGGCTTTAGCGATACCCCGTCGAAACGCTCGGTGTATTCCGCCACGGCCGCGTCGCCCCGGTTGCGCACGTCGTTGACGATGGCTTGCGTATTGTCGAGCACTTCCGTCCGCCGGGCCTCGTCTCCCGCGCTTTGGCCGCGGCTGGCGAACGCGGTCTTGAGCGAGTCGCGTTCGGCGTCGCTGGTAATTTTGATGATCTCCATTGGGTGGGTTCCTTTCTTGCTCCGCGGGGCGCCATCGCGCGGGATAGGGGGGATGCGGGCCCTGACGCCCGCGCTGGCTAAACTAATCCCTGACTCGTTCTATATCGGCTCCCAAAGCCATAAAACGTTCCTCGATGCGCTCATAGCCCCGGTCAATGTGGTACACGCGGTTGACGGAGGTCTCGCCGCGGGTGGCGATCAGGCCCGCCACGATAAGGGCGGCGCTCGCGCGAAGATCGGACGCCATGACGGGGGCCCCTTGAAGGGCTTTGACGCCCCGGATCACCGCGGCGTTGCCGTCCACGTCGATATCGGCCCCCATGCGCAACAGCTCGCCGACTTGCATGAACCGGTTTTCGAAGACGGTTTCCTTAATCACGCTTGCGCCTTTGGCCACGCACAGCGTCGCCATTATCTGGGCCTGCAGGTCCGTGGGGAATCCAGGATAAGGCTGGGTGGTTATGTCAAGCCCTTTCAAACCATTGGGAACCGTTACCCGGATGCGGCCATTGTGGGCCTCGATTTCGGCGTCGGCTTCCCGAAGCTTGTTTAGGAAGCTGGAGAGGTGGTCGGGATTGCTGTTCTGAACGGTGACGTCGCCTCCAGTCGCGGCCCCCGCAAGCAAGAAGGTGCCCGCCTCCACACGATCGGGGATGACGGTGTGCTCGGCGCCGCCCAAGCTATCCGCTCCAACCACCGTGATGAGATCGCCGCCTGCTCCGGAGGTTTGTGCGCCGAGGCGGTTCAAAAAATGCGCGAGATCCACGATTTCGGGCTCGCGAGCCACGTTGGCCAAGCGCGTGACGCCCTTGGCGCGAGCCGCCGCCATGAGAAGATTCTCGGTGGCGCCTACGCTGGGGAAGTCCAACGTCACGTCCGCGCCATGGAGCGGGCCTTTCGCGTAGACATAACCGTCTTCGATGGTGATGGTGGCGCCCATGGCCTCCAGGCCCTTCAGGTGAATGTCCACCGGCCGCGTTCCGATGGCGCAACCGCCGGGCAAGGAGACCTTGGCCTTGCCGTACCGGGCGAGAAGAGGCCCCAGTACAAAGAAGGAAGCCCGCATCTTCCGTACGAGGTCGTACGGAGCCACCGGTTCGCCAACGTTGGAGGAGTCCAGCGTAAGGTAGCGCCCCGTGAATTCGATATTCATCCCCATGGCGGAAAGAAGCTTATCCATGGTGAACACGTCATGGAGACACGGGATATTGTGGAGGGTGCAAGGCTCCTCCGCAAGCAAACAAGCCGCCATCAGAGGAAGGGCGCTATTCTTCGCGCCCCGGATGTGTATGGTTCCCTGGAGGGGTTTTCCCCCACGTATCAGAATCCGATCCATGATGCTGTTCCATTGGGTGAAGGGGGGCTGACGTTGAGCCGAAAAGCGGCGCCTACGGAGGGAACGCGCCGTAGCGCGGGGTGAAAGAACGGCCCAAAGCGAATGGGTCAGCTTTGGGCCGCTTCATCATCAAACCATAACAAAGAAGCGCCGCCTATTGCTCTTCGGCTTCGGATTCTTCGGCGGCGTCATCCTCGCCTTCGCCGTCCTCATTCGCTTCGGCGGCGTCATCCCCTTCGCCTTCTTCATCCCCGGCTTCTTCGCCATCGGCTTCGCCCTCCGGTTCGGGCTCCGCCTCTGGCTCCGGGGTTACCTCAATCTCGGGCTCTATCTCCGAATCGGCTTCTGAATCGGCTTCCGGGTCGGCCTCGGGGTCGGTAAACTCGAGGTCTTCGGCGTCCGGCATTTGCGCCGGGGCCTCGGAATCCACATCTTCGGGATCCATATCCTCCACGTCGAAACCGCCGAAGCCTTCTCCCTCAAGCTGCTGTTCTTCCGCTTGCGCTTGAGCGGAGGGGTCCAGCTCTTCCGGCGCGATGCCCATACCGAGCCGGCCCGCCACCAGCGACATACTGAGCGAGAGGACCATGAAGAGGGTCGCTAATATGTAAGTGACGCGCACAGGGAAATTCACGCTTCCCCGCGGCCCAAAGACAGCCTCACTGCCGCCCCCCACGCCAAAGGCGCCCGCAAATCCGACGCCCTTGCCTTTTTGAAGGAGCACTATGGCTATTAGCCCTAAACACGTGGGGATGTACAGGGCGATCAACGTCCACCACAGCGTTTCCCAGCGGAACAGATATTCCCACATTGTCACAATCAAGTACCTCCGTTACGCGCCTTGACCGGCGCGAACGATTCCAATAAAATTCTCCGACTTCAGTGATGCGCCACCCACGAGCGCCCCGTTAACATTAGGTTTGCCCATGAGCTCGGCCGCGTTGTCCGGCTTAACGCTTCCTCCATACTGAATCCGCAGATTAGTGGCTACGGTTTCACCAAACTGATCCCGGACAAGCTGCCGCACGAAGGCATGGGCTTCCTCGGCTTGGTCTGGGGTGGCCGTTACGCCTGTCCCAATGGCCCACACGGGTTCGTAGGCGAGCGCGATGTGCTCAAACTGTTCTTCCTTGATGCCTTTGAGGCCTTGGTTCACTTGGCGGGTAAGCACGTCATTCATCTGACCGCCTTCGCGCTGCTCAAGCGTCTCCCCAACGCAAAACATGACATTCAGGCCGGAATCCAGGGCGAAATGCAGCTTTTCATTGAGGAATTCGTCGCTTTCCTCGAAGATTTCCCGCCGTTCGCTGTGTCCGATGATGGTCCAGGTACAACCCACGTCCTTGAGCATTTGCGGGGAAACCTCCCCCGTGAACGCGCCGCTTTCCTTGCTGTAACAATTCTGCCCGCCCACAGCGATGGGGCTGTCCTTCAGGACCTGGCTCACCGCATGCAGCACCGTAAACGCTGGGCAGACAACAACTTCCGCCTCCGCATCGGCGAGTTGATTCTTAAGCGTCGTCACCAGTTCCACCGCCTCTCCCACGAGGAGGTTCATTTTCCAGTTGCCTGCTATCAAAAGTCGACTCAAAACATGCCCCTTCCGTTAATTGTTCGGCCATACGCCGTGTGAACTGAGTCCAGCGGGAAGATAAAGACTACACAGAATTGGAGTTACAGGGTACTAAAAGCGAACGCAGTCTAGCACATCTCCCGGTAAACAGGCAAACTCAAATTGCGAAGTGAGGTCCCGAACCTCGCCGCGGAATCGTCGCCTCTGGGGAGGCCGTGGCGAGGCGGAGGCAAACAAGGGAAAAACGTTGTCTGGAGCTTGACTTCCCGCCCGCCGGCGTCCAGAATTGATGCATCCAGCGGAGGAGATTATGCTGACGGACCGTAGTAAACCGTGAATTCTGTCTGATGAGGGGAGGTGAACACATTGGCGCTAATCGAGATGATAACGGAGCTGTTTGAAACGATTGCTTTTCAGGTAGGCTGGTATATGGCGTTTATCTGGATTCTGGAATCCGTGGGACTCGTATAACGTCCGCCCTGTCAAGCCTATTTATTTGGCTCATAAACCAAACGGCCCCCGGCCTAGGGGCATCCGCTGGCCGGGGGACCTGATGTAAACCGAGGCGGAATCCAGGTGAATCCGCTATAAGTTTGTGAAGATGAACTGAGGTTGAGTCACGATGGCCGCTTCCCGCGGAGCGGGATTCTCGTCCTTGAAGGCCAGATACTCTTCCAAAGCGTGCTCCTGGAGATCGGTGTGGCCCCCGTCGAGCCGCTTCCATTGCCAGAGCTCGGTCAAGATGTAGTGCCGCCCACAACGTCTCGCGGAGACTTCGATCAGATACACCCGGCCGCCGGAACTGAAATAGATGTTGCCTGTCAAGGCCACTGCGGCCCGGCGCATGACATCCGGGGCCATTACTTCGGCCTGCGCGCCGCCAAAGGCCAAGGGCCGGACCCTTTCCCAGGCGACGCCATCGGCTTCCAATTCCCGCCGGATCCGCTCCAATTGGCGGCGCCGTTCAGCTTTTGCGTCGGAATTGCCCACCGGCCTGTTTGCCGGTAGTCCAAGCCGGGCGCGTTCCGACTCGATAAGCGGAGCGCCCATGGCGCCTTCCTCGAAGCGGGCTGCGGCTGCACGGATATTGCCGGAGGCGAAATGGGTGAGAAACTCGTCCCCCATCGTCCGAACGGCCCGCTCGTCGCCGCTGCCAAACCCCAAGCTAAAGGCCACGGTGAGCCCGCAAGCCGCCACCACAGCGAAACCTGCTAACCCCCACCCCCGTCGCCTGCGCGCGGGTGAATGCCTTGCGCCCGTTCCGCCGCTATTAAACGAACCACGCGTCCTCTCCTGGCTTGCGCGAACCATCCCGGTCAAGGTCTTTCCCTCCATGTGACTGACAAACCGGCTTCCGATATCCCCAATGACCAATGTCCCTACAGTACGCTCCTACCTTACCGAATCCGCGTTTGGAAATCAAGGCTGCGCCTTCAAAATGTGTCACTGCTTGTGGAAGGAAGCAAGATCGCCACACTATATAGGCGCGCCGCCGGGGTTTAGGCGGCGGCGCCTATATACTGTGTTCTCTCTCGCGGCCGCGCGTTGCCAGCGTGCAAAGGCGGGCCGGGCCTATGACGAAGGCCAGGGGTGGAGTTGCTCGCGAAAGCTTTGGAACATGCTCACGAGGGTTTGATCGGTAATGATGGGATTGATAACGAGCAGGATGATGTTGAAGGTGATGAATGTCAGCGCGATCCAATCCCCCTTCGTCCATTCGGTTTTCCAGGGGGGAACTTGCGGGATGGGGCCCATCTCGTTGGCCACGCCTTGGCGTTCGAGTTCAGCCGCCGCGTCTTGATTCGCGTTTGCCGCCGCTTGCTGTTCGGCGAGCTTGCCGCGGGCGGCGGCCCGAGCCATGTCGGCCTTGCGGATAATAATGATGCGGGCGGCGAACCAGAGCCGGAACAAAATAACCCGCGCGGCGGCGAACCCGCGCGTGAGCGGGCCCAGGCGGCTGGCCAGCACGCCCGCGCGTCCGGCGCTTTGAGCGCCCGCCACGCCAAAGCTGACGCCCGCATACGCCGCCAGCACGAAAGCGAGCATCGCCAGCGCCAAGTCAAGTTTGGTGTCCCACAAGGTCCAGATAGCGGCGTGGCCGTGCCCGGCGTAGCCATGGTAACGCTTCTTAAGCCACTCCAGGTATACGTGGATCGCCACGAGCACCAAGAGCCAGAACAGGCTCACGAAGAGGGACAGGCCCACCGCGAGGATGACGTAGGCCGCGGCGAAGGAAAGGCGTTCGTCGTGCGACATAATCCATTGCCGGATGGGACCCAAGGGGGAGGCCGCCTCGTTATCCCCGTTGGCGGTTGGGTTGATTTGATTCATGGGGTCAGAACTCCGTTGGGTTAGCAATCAGTGCCATTCAAAAAAGGGTCTTGTTCAGCGGAAATGCTCCTTTCGCCGTGGGATGCTCCCCGGCGCACTTGCCGTGATCACGCGGAGCCCTTAGTATATCCCAAACACGCGCCCATTCCACACCCCGCCATCCCGAAAACATGGCTTGTCTTCCGTCGCTTCACGCGTAATCCGCTGCGCCCCCTCATTTTACTGCCGTCTTTCCGATGCGGCGCCCGCGCGGGTTCGCGGGTTTGTG
>JAWOFY010000421.1:0-13942 GCA_046497285.1 Candidatus Hydrogenedentota bacterium | reverse complement strand
GGGGCCTTCAGCCTACTCCGGCCGAGGCCGCGCATGCAACCGCGTGGAAGTTCCCGCAATTTCCACAAAGGGACACGCACCACGCCGGCACATACCCGTAGCCTCCTTCAGCCGACCATCTCGATTGGGCCTGTCGTGGCCCGAAATCATTTCGCAATAAATTCATCCCGTAGGGATGACAGCTGGTAGCCGGGGGTTGAGCCCGCAGTCGATAGAAAGCGGGCGATACCCCCGGAACCAGAACTCCCCCTACATCGACCCCAGTAGGGGTCGCAGAACCCATTTGCATACGGCTGCTGCGACCCCTACCGGGGTCGAGCAATGGGTTGGGTTTGCGATCCGGGGGTATCGCGCGCTCCGCGCGCTTCAACCCCCGGCTACCGGCTTTGACCCCGCTGGGGTCGTTTGCTGGATATGTGCCCATGCATGAAACAAGACTTTAGCGTTGTCCTCGACGCCAGGAGGGAACCACTCCAGTGAGGCGCATCGGCGTTACCCACGAATCAAGCGCGGACCGGGTACTAACTTGGCGGTTTGTCCCCATTGTCAAGCATGATTGCCTTCTTGAAGGAGGGGCAGGGAGATGCACGCAAAATTGATCTTGCATCCAGCGATTGAGAACCAAGGCGAAACTACATTCTCGCGTCAGATCGCGCTCATGGCTTGGTCGAGGTCCGCGATGAGGTCGTCGCAATCCTCGATGCCCACCGAGATGCGAATCACCTCTTCGGTGATAGTCATTTTCCGGCGGGCCTCTTCCGGTATGGAGGCGTGCGTCATGGTCCATGGGTGTTCAATGAGGGACTCGACCCCGCCGAGGGATTCCGCGAGCGTGAAGAGCTTCACGTTCCGCAACAGGCGAAAGGCCTCCTCCTGGCCGCCCTTCAAGCGAAAGCCGAAGGTGCCGCCGAAGCCGGTCATTTGCCGCTTCGCCAGTTCATGCTGGGGATGGCTCTGCAAACCGGGATGGTGCACGGCCTCGACCTTGGGGTGCTCCTCCAGCCATTGGGCGATCCGCAGGGCGTTGCGGTTGTGCTCCTCCATGCGCAACGCGAGGGTCTTCAGTCCGCGCAAGACCAGGAAACAGTCCTGCGGGCCGGCGCAGGTCCCCATGGCGTTGAGGAGAAAGTCCACGTGTTCGGCGTGTTGCTCGTTGTTGGTGATGATGGCGCCGCCGACTACGTCGCTGTGGCCGTTAATGTACTTGGTCGTGGAGTGCAGCACCAGATCGACGCCGAATGCTAACGGCTTCTGAAAATAGGGCGTGAGGAAGGTGTTGTCGCACACCGTCAGGATTCCGCTCGCCTTGGCGATATCCGCGATGGCCCGCAAATCCACCAGGTTCATGAGAGGGTTGGTGGGCGTCTCGATCCAGATCATCTTCGTCTTGCCGGGCCGGATGGCCGCCTCCACTTTGTCCGGCTCCCGGAGATTGACGAACTCGATTTCCACGCCGTTCTTGGCCACCACGTCCATGAGCAGGCGATAGGTGCCGCCGTAGAGGTCGTCGTGAACGATGATGTGGTCGCCTTGGCGGTAGCTCAGCAGCAGCGTGCTTTCCGCCGCCATGCCGGTGCCGAACGCGAATCCGTGCGTGCCCCCCTCCAGCGCCGCCAGGCAATCCTGAAGCGCTTTCCGCGTGGGATTGCCGCTGCGTGAATAGTCGAACGGCCCCGGTTCACCTACATCTCGGAAGGCGAAGGTGGATGTCTGATAAATAGGGGGCATAACGGCCCCATACGCCGGATCCGGGCCTTGGCCGGCGTGGATCGCCTTGGTCTTGAACTCCATGAAATGATGGTCCTCCTGTGAATATGTTCCCACCAGACACAGCGAGCCGGCCGCGGCGTTTCCACCGCGTTGACCAGCTCGCGCGCCGGCAAAGGGCGTCAGATTTCTTGATAAAGCGGCGTGGAAAGATAGCGCTCGCCCGAGTCAGGCAGCACGGTGACGATGGTTTTGCCAGCATACTCATCGCGCGCGGCAAGGCGCAAGCTCACGGCGGCGGCGGCTCCGCAGCTTATCCCAGAGATTATGCCTTCCTCCCGCGTGAGACGGCGCGCGACTTCAAAGGCTTCCTCGTTGCTCACCGTCTCGATTGTGTCCACGAGGTCCAGGTCCAAGACGGCCGGCTTAAAGCCCGCCCCAATCCCTTGGATTTTGTGAGGCCCCGGCTCGCCGCCGGAAAGCACGGGCGCCGCCTCGGGTTCGACCGCCACGGCCTCAATGGCCTTGCCTTTATCCTTCTTGATGTATTTGCTCACGCCGGTGAGTGTGCCGCCCGTGCCGACGCCCGCCACGAAAACATCCAGGGAGCCGTCTGTGTCGTCCCAAATCTCCGGCCCCGTCGTCTTGTGGTGAATGTCTGGGTTAGCGGGATTGTTAAATTGTTGAGGGATAAACCAATCGGCGTTCTCCTCCGCCAACCCCTCGGCTTCCTTGATGGCGCCGGGCATGCCCTTGTCGCCAGGCGTCAGGCGAAGCTCGGCCCCGAAGGCTTTCAGCATCATCCGCCGCTCGAGACTCATGGTCTCGGGCATGGTCAGGATGAGCCTGTAGCCACGGGCGGCGCACACATAGGCCAGGGCGATGCCCGTGTTGCCCGAGGTCGGTTCGATCACCGTGGACCCCGGCTTGAGAATGCCCCGTTCCTCCGCGTCCCAGATCATGGAGGCGCCAATCCGGCACTTCACCGCATACGCCGGGTTCCGGCCTTCGATCTTGGCGTATACGTTGGCCTTAAGACCCTGCGTGAGGTTTTTCAGATTGACCATGGGAGTTCGTCCAATAGTGAGGCTGATGTCGTCGAATACGTTCATGTCGTTTTCCTTTCTGTCTGCGGATTTGATCTCTCTAACCTGGCTACCCAGCGCAAGGGACAACATAGGTTTCCGGGGGGCGCACTCCGCCAAGCAGCGGCCGCCCCCTGGGGGACTTCCGGAACACGTCTCTTTCCAAATTAAACTGATAGGCGAAGTAAAGTATTCCGTGATCCCCTAACACAGGGTGACACACAATCGACCCCATGCGAAAAAGTGTGCTAAACTACCCGAAATGCCTACGATGATGATCTTGGACGAATTATATCGGCCCGTGCAGCAAGAGTTGGACCAGGTAAAAACCCGCCTTGGGGAACTTTGGGTAGAAGCCTTGGCTTTGGTCCATGGCCGCGATCTGCCCC
Source organism: Candidatus Hydrogenedentota bacterium (assembly GCA_046497285.1). Lineage (GTDB taxonomy): Bacteria > Hydrogenedentota > Hydrogenedentia > Hydrogenedentales > SLHB01 > SKRY01. Next base: position 10,761 of record JAWOFY010000421.1, on the reverse strand, counting down.
CGCCAGCGATGGGCGGCAAACTGTTGCGTCCGGCCTTATGCTTGTTGTCCGCCGGCGCGAGCGGCGCCCGGGACGTGGACTATTTCGTGAGCCTCGCCACGGGGATGGAGGTGCTGCACCTGGCGGCCCTTGTACATGACGACGTGGTGGACAGCTCCGATACGCGGCGGGGCCAACGCTCCCTGAACGCGCAATGGGACAACCACACGGCCGTGCTTGGGGGAGACTATATCATGGCGCGGGGCATTGAGATAATCGGCGCTTACGATTCGGTGCCCGTGATCCTCTCGGCCTTGGATTCCATCTGCCAGATGGCCGCTGGGGAATTGAACAACTTCGGTCAGAGCCAGGAACCTCCCGACGAAGAGAGTTGCATCAGCCTGGCCCGTCACAAGACGGGCAGCTTGTTCGCCATTACGTGCGCTACGCCTACGCTCCTCGTAGAAACGGACTACCGCGACGCCCTCTACCAATACGGCATGTCTCTTGGCGTGGCGTTTCAGTTGATTGATGATGTGTTGGATTTGGCGCAAGACGAGGAAACCCTGGGCAAACCCTCCTGCCGGGATATCGTGGAAGGAAAGCGGACGCTGCCGATTCTCTATCTTCAGCGGGCGGTGGACGCCGAGGGAAAGCAACGGCTCCATCGCATGCGCGGCGCCGAGCCCTCGGATGCGGACCGGGATTGGGTGCACGCCATGCTAATTGACACTGGCGCGCGGGCCCGCACGGAAAAACTGGCCAAGGCCTACGCCACCGAGGCCCGGGCTGCGTTGGACGATCTCCCTGGCACGCCGTACCGCGATTCGATGCAAAATTTGGTGGATTTTGTGCTGGCGCGGGTGGCGTAGTTTCAGGGCCCCCGAGCGGTCCGAACCCAATGGGCTTTGGAAAAGCCGGCGGCGAGTGAGGCCTTGGCGCGCGGAGTCTACCCCCTTTATTTGAACAAGGCCCTCGAGCATGTTAAATACATTGGCCCCAGCATCGTCTATTTCAATAAGCGAGGAAGGCGTCTGGATGAATAAACCCCTTCAGCAATCGCGTCCAAGCCAGGTGCGCATGTCGGAAAGCAAGGAAGGCCGGGCGTCGAACCTCGCTAAGCAAGACGATACCGTCTTGGTTGAGGAAGCTCAAAAAGGCGATGTCCATGCCTTTGAGGAGTTGGTGCGGCGGTACCGGAACGAGGTGTTCGGATTGGCCTATCATTTCCTGCGCAGCAGGGAAGAGGCGTGGGACATTTCGCAAGAAGTGTTTATCAAGGCGCACCGTGCTTTGAGCCGTTTTCGCGGAGATTCCGCCTTTAAGACATGGTTGTTGCGGATAACCGCGAATCAGTGTAAGGATTATCTGAAAAAGCGGCGGGTGAACACGGTGGCTTTTGACGACGCGCGAGAAGCCGCTGACGCGCCTAGCGCGGGCTTGACGCCGGCCGAAGCCGCGGGGACGGCTGAACTCGGCGCCGCCATTGAGAAGGCGCTTGAGGCCTTGCCCGTGAAGCATCGCACCGTCTTCGTGCTCCGGGAGTACGAAGGAATGTCCTACGAAGAGATGGCGAATGTTATCGGGTGTAGCATGGGAACGGTGATGAGCCGGTTGCACCATGCGCGAAAGAAAATGCGAAGCCACCTGGTCCAGATGGGCGTCGTGGAAGGGCAATAAAAATGAATAGATGTAGATGGGCTAAAACAGTCGAGCAATGGTTCGATGAGGGAATGACGGCGGATAGGGCGGCGGCCCGCCATGTGGCGGAGTGTCCGTCTTGCGCCCAAACGCTCGCGGTCCTCAAACAAATGCGGGAGGGAGCGCAGACCATCGCGCGCCGTGAAGCAGTTAGCAATAGTCAATTCCCGGCCTTCATGGAAGGAATCCGGGAGGGCATCGAAACGGAGCATGCGCCCGCCTGGCATTTCAACCGGCTCTGGACGCTGTCCTCGCTGGCGGCGGCGGCTCTTATCGCGTCGGCCTCTCTTTTCACCGTATTTACCGGGGAACGTGGAGAAGTGGAGGGAAGTGTGGTGGAGTCCTACTCGACTGAGCTTGAAAACGCCGATGTGTCGTCGTATTCCACGGAAAACGGCACCACAACCGTATGGGTAACGACAGCGGAGGAAGACCTCTGGTGAAGCTATGGGTGTTTGCGCTGGCCAGTGTTCTGGCCACATGGAGCGCCGCGGCGCAACAACATGAAGCGGCCAGAGTGGCCTATACAGCCGTAGAAGCGTCCCAAGAAAACCGGGAAGAGCCGTATTTTGATCCGGCGTTGGGAGATGTGCGGAACGCTATTGATCACCTGGGGTATGACACCTATCGATACATAACCTCCGGCAGCATCCACGCAGACTATGGGCAAGAAGCCGAACTCGAGCTTACAGGCCGCTACACCCTTTACGTCACCCCGTTAAGCAAGGAACGCGATGGCCGCGTACGCGCCGAGATACGCGTCACCAAGGAACGGGATGAACGCGACGAGGACGGCAACCCCATAGAGGTCAACGCCTTGCGGACCACAAGCCGCCTTATGCCCGGCGACGAACTATGCCTCGGGGCTTTTGATCTCGACGAGGGCGACCTCGTGATTGTGCTCATCGTTGGCAGCGAGGGGTGAGGCTTTCCTTCTCCAATACTTAACTCCGCCGCTTTTGTGGTCGAGCCGCTCAGCCTTCGCGTTCATCGCCGGATTCCGCTGGCCGCCATCGGGCGGGAAGATTCGCCTCGCGGCCATCCTCGCCATAGGCGGACGCTCACGGCGTGAGCGCCGCCTTGGCAACGACCCCCATGAGCGGATTTGCGAGGTCATTTGTGGACAGTGGAGGTTTCGTCTTCATGTTCGTCCTGCATTCTGGGTGACTACTCGATACCGAGCACCTTGTTTATGACGGATTGGATATCCCGGGCGTTGGTTTCGCCGGCGCCGGTTACGTCGGTATCGGCCTCGGTTACGCCCTCGGGCAACGGAAGGCCGAGGACGGCGTTGATGACAATCTGGATGTCCTGTGCGTTGACCATGCCGTCGTTGTTAACGTCACCGGGCACGCGGCTGCCGAGCAAGAGATAGGTAGTGAAGGACCTCACCTCGGCTTCGACGTAGTCTTCGCCGTCGATGAACGCCAAGGGGGCCTCATAATCCGCCAAGGCGGGCTCATCGGGCACGATCGGCTCGAACCGCTCGTCGAGGTTGGTGTCCATCCCGCCGAGGAACAACCGGTTCAACGGGTCGCCCGGGGCGGGGAAGGCCAGCCGGGCCGGGGCGTCGAAGGTCTCGCTGAGTTCGAAGCTTCCGTCACGCGTCTCCACCAGCACGTGAATGTCCGCGGCTGGAGTCCGGGGCGTGGTCTTTTCGGGCCGTTCGAGGTCCGTGTCGTGCACGTCGGCCAGCTTCTCCGCCGAGCGCACCACCAAGAAGGCGTTCCCCGTATCGGGCGGCAGGGCCGCGACCGGCACGTGTATGCGGATGCCTTCCTCCGTCTCGAAGTTCAAGTCCCGCAATGCGCCATCCTCCTTGGGGAACGGCCCGGCGTAGAGCGTGGCCCCGCTGGGCTCCTGACGCAGTTTCTCCACCGAGTCCATGGCGTCCAGGGCGCCGGCCTCAAAGGGGTCATCCGTGATCACCATGGGGTCCGCATGCGTATCCGAGACCTCTGCCTCATTGTCCAGCACCCGCACGGAATATTCGCCCGGCATGAGGGAGGGCAGCCGCGCCGTTAACACATCCCCGGAGATCTCCATGGGAGGCGCCGTGGCGCCGCCTACCTGGAGCTGGGTATCTTCCGTCAGGCCGTCCACAATCGCTTGCACCAATGTGCTTCCTATCGTAAGTCCCACACGCGGGGTAAAGTCAAGCAACTGGAAGGCGGGCTCAGCGGGGTTCCCGGAGTCATCATCAAGCGCCAGTACAATGGGTTCTGTTGCGCCGCCTCGGGGATTGCGCGTCTCCACGCCGTCCCACAGGCCGTCCTCACTCGTCAAAACGCCCACCACGGAGCCATCCGTGAGATCGCGCTCTTCGATGCGTCGGACGCCTTCGGCCAAGTCATTGGGCAGCAGGGTTCCCCAGCGGCCGTCTTGGTTCCAGACCTCAGCCTCATAGAAGGTGGTGTACCGGCCATCCATGTCCTGTCCGCCGGGTTCGACGAACGTCCCCGCGATGGGCCGGCCCTCGCCCTCCACGTTGTCGTAGAGCAACACGAAATTGCGCGGGCTGAAGCTGGAGCTCCCACGGATGCCCGTGGCGTTGTGGGCTTCCTCGCCAAAGCGGCGGAGCATGGCCGTGTTTTTGGTGTTCAGAATGAAGTGATTGTCTTCTCCCCCCGCGCCGTCATTAAGCAGGATGCGCAGGTGCAACTCGTCTTCGTCAAAGCGATCGTTGCCCGTGGGTTCGGTGATGAACCACCCCTCGTAGGTTCCCGCGCTGTCCGTCTCGAAGGTGCTGAACGTGCCGGTATCACCGCCGAAATCGGGCGTGGCCGTATTGCGCCGGAAGTTTGCGGGATCGACGAAGATGTTGTTCCCCGCGCCGTCTTGCGTGGGCTCTTCGTCCACCGTGGCGATCCGGTTGGCGTAGCGGTACTGGGTATTGGGATCAAGGCCGTTCAGGCGCAGCCGGAAGGCGTAGGGCACGCGGTCCTCGTTGGGGACGTCCGCTTGCATGTATTGCGGCGTGAGCAGCTCCTCGAGATGAACGATGGTGAACGGATGCGTCTCGGCCGACGCCACGCCGCTCGCCGACGCGGTCAAGGTGGAGGTTCCGCCGCCGTTGATGATGGAAAGATCCCCGAAGACGGCCACGCCGTCCTCCGCCGCAACGGCGGTCTCGCCGCTCAAGGTCCCCTCCCCGCCATTCAAGCTGATCGTGACGGTTCCCTCGAATGACGCGTCCGTCAAGCTTTCCTCGTTGACGGCGCGGACAATGATGGGGGACAGCGTTTCTCCGGTTTGTCCGGTGGGGTTGGGCTGGTTATCGAACGTGAGTTCCGTTGCGGCCTCGGGTTCCCCTGCCGCCACCACGATGTCGTTGAGGCGTAGTTCCGCGCGTGGCCCTGAATCTCCCAGAATGTGGTAGTACTTCCATCGCAGCTCCACGTAGGGCTCGTCCTCCAGTTCGGAGGGAAGGGTAACCGGTCCGAAGGGTTGCGCGTGGCCGGGCGTCTCATTCCGGATGTACTCGAGGGGATTCCCGTTCTCATCCCGTAAGTCCTGGAATGGTCCCGACGCGCCAACGCGGTATTGCGGCCGGAGGCCATATACCCTATCGTTGGGGAGCACGGTGCCGGCCGTCCATTGGACGTGGATGTCTTCCATACCCAGGGTGTTAAGGGCGAGGCGGGCGGACCCGAGATAGCCGGCGCCGTCCTCGTCTTGCGCGTTGCCCGTGTTGACAAACGAAATCCCATCCGGCCCAAGCCCATTGATCCGGGTGCGGCTGGTTAAGTTGTAGGGCAACGTCCAGAATCCGTCCATCTCCGTGGCTAGGCCCGGGTCGTCCTGTTGAACCTGTTCGAAGATCATGCTGGGCGGATAGGTCTCCGCGGGGGAGGCGGGTTCCCATTCATTGAACAGGTAACGTTCTTGGGAAAGGTCGTGCGGCTCCAGGGGAGCTTCGGTGAATTCGGCCTCATTGAGCGCGCTCCACTCGCCATCGCGCAACACCCGCGCCCGCACCGTTTCCCCGCCGGCCAGCGTGATGGGGTCCTCGTATTGAATCGCGCCGGGGGCGATATCGCCCGAGTACGGGACGCGGGGATCCTCGCCGTCGATGGTGTAGTAGATGGCGCCCTCGGAAGCGCTCATGGAAAGTGATTCGTCTCCTAGGAGGGTTGTTCTACCGGGCTCAAACACGGCTGCGTCCACCTCGGGGTAAAGCCCGGCCGATCGGAACTGTTCGATGACGACGTCCGTGCGATGGGGCAGATACTCGTTCACAAGGCGCTCGTACTCGGGCTTCCAAAAATCCGTATGGGTGTAAAGTTCATAGGGGCCGTTGCGCCATGAATGTTTGTCGCGCCGGTAATTGCCCCATCGCGCGGATTCAGCGATGACCGCCGCTTCCACCTCCGCCGCCGTGCGGATGAACCGAGGGATCAACTTTTCGGGCGTGAGAACGCCGCCGTTAAAAAGGTGGCGGTGGACATGGTCAGCGAAGAGAAGGCGGAATTCCTCGTTCTCCCGCCGGAGCTGGTCGTAGATACGCGCGGCGTCGTCGTTTACGCCGACGCGGTTTCTTTGAAGCCCTTCCATGGCCCGCTCGGAATCCCAGCAAAAGAACATGAAGCCTTCTCCGGGTTCCCGGCGCCGAAGGGTGTTCCAGTTGTTATAAGGCCAGTCCTCCATGCCGGCCCATAAGTTGACAATCATATAGTCGATGTAGTGCGGAAGGTCCAAGTATTCTTGGAGGGCTTCGTAATTTTCCCTGGACTCGAGGCCTTCATCGACGAGGGCCATCATCTCTTGCCACGCATCCGTGTTCCCGTCGCGCACGTCGCCCCGCCGGGGCCACGCGTGGGTGATGGCGTCCCAGTCTTCTTGCTCGCCCCCGAAATAGGTCTCGCCAAAGGCGGCGTCGGGGCGTTCGGAGGGGTTGTATAACCCCCAGTAGAGGCCGTTGATGTAGAGATGCACGTGATTGCTGTGCGAACCCGCGCCGCTCATGGCGATCTGAGAGTCCCGCATGAACCGTTCGCGCATGTATAGTCCCCGGGAACGCTGGGTGCTGTCCCAGTGGAGCCATTCGTTGTTGAACTCCCCGCGGAAGATGATGGTGTTGAATTCATCCATGTCCGTGCCGGCCTCGCTGAAAAACGGATACTCCAGACGGGTAGGGCCGTATTCGCTCTTGAACAGGACGCGGAACGATTTCTTGGGCTGTTTGTCGAGTTGCCGGCTGGCCCCGCCTTGAATGCGCAGGCCCGCATCGACCTGGAAGCCGCGTTCCTCGCCATCGGGGTAAATGAGTTCGAGTGACGCGGGCCGCTCCCAATCATCGCCGCGGTTGAGGGGGTTGGCGTAAATCCCGGTATCCGGATCAAACAGGTTGTCCTGGTCTGTCACAATCGACACGGTTGGGATGCTCGTGAGCGCTTCCCGCATCCGGGCGCCATACTCGGCGTGCTGGGTGATTTCCGGGTTCATTCCGTAATGGACGATGTTCCAATTTCCCCATGCCTCCGGCATGCCCAGGGCCTCGGGGTCGTCGGGCTGCTGAATCACATCGTCCAAGAAGATGTAGGTGTTGGTCTCCACAAGCCGCTCGGGAAGCGCTCCCTCCTTCACGGCAATGGCGCGAATGGTTTCGGTGGTCTCGATGGGAATCGGTTCCGTATAACGTTCGCCACCGTCTTGCGCGGGTTCACTCCCATCGGTGGTGAAGTAAATATCTACCTCAGGATCGTCATGGCTCAGGGTGAGCCGGAAAGGAGCCTCATACAAGCCTCGTTCATGGGAAAAGCTGGGCGGGTCCACGGGAGCCGTGTAAGGCTTCGTGTCGTTCTCCGCGAAAGGCGTGGGCTCCAGAAGATAGCCCCACTCGTCCCCTCCATCGGGATACCGGCCAAACGACACGTCTCGCGGCACAAATTGGGGCTCAAGGGCATCCACGATGTTGCCGCCGGGATCGGTCAGGACCAGGGGTTCCCCGTCCTTTGAAATGGCGAAATTCGTGTGTATAGGTGGACCGGGGATTCCGGGCGCCTGTTCAATCTCGTACTTTTCCCGGAGGTAGTTCTCGACGCCTTGCCGCTCACCGGCCGGCAAGACGCCGTTATACAGAATGACTTCGGCCATGACTCCGCCAAAATTGCGCTGGGAGTCGTGGGAATTGCCGAGAAACACCCCGCCGAATTCACTAAGCGTGACCTCGCCGGGATCTTGGTTTCGCGTGCCCACGACCTCGCCGTCCCGGATGACCTCGGCCAAGGGAGAACCATCCGCACTCTGTTGCGTGGCCGCCAGAATGTGCCAGCCGTCCTCCGTTACGGCGCCCGTCGCGTTGATGTCGTTCATATCGCCCACCCGCAAGCGAAGCCGCCCGCCAGAGTGGATTTCAAAGTGGACGTTTCCAACGTTGTTCAAAGACGGCCCTGTTCCCCAGATCCCCCCGGTGGGTTCGCCATTCCAGCGGATGAGGCTGATGAAGGTGAAATCCCGGAGGGTTTCCATGCCGGAAAAGCTCTCATGGGGAAAGCTAAACTGCTGGCTCGTTCCATCGAAAGCCACAGCGGGAAGGCCATTGATGACATCCTCGCGAAAGACGGGCTGATCGCCGCCGTTGGGTTGTGTCAAGTGATTGCCCAAGCCGCTTTGGTCGGCCCAGGTCTCCATGGAATCGCCATCCGCGAGACCGTTCTCCGCGCTGGCGTCATACCACGCCGCTAACCCGTCGATGGCGTCTGGCGCGATGGGCTCATCCGGGTCTCCATTGTCCCCTTCGCTGGGTTTGCGGTCCTTTCCCGACGCCCACACGAAGAGATACTCTCCCGCACCGATCGTGACATCGGGAAAAACCCACTGGAAGGGCTCGTCCTCGTCATCGGTAAGGCCGTAGCCTTCCAGGTTTACGGGATCGCTGCCGTCGTTGTAAAGTTCGATCCAGTCCTCGTAGTCGCCATCCTCGTCGGCCACTACGGAGCCGTTCGAGGCCATGAACTCGTTTATGACGACCGAAGCGCCCGCTGGCGCGCCCGAAGCCAACCAAACCACGCCCGCCAGCGCAATGGCGGCCATCCCGTGAAAACGCTTGTGTGTCCTGGCCGCCCCGGCGGCGTTTCGGCGTTGGGCCTTCATTCGTTTACCCTTTCAGTTCTTCGTAACACTTTACCAGCGTCGTAAGCCTGATGTGACCGCATTGATGACGATCAAATTAAAAAGCACAATTGTTTAGCCGCCCCATGCGGGAATCTGTCATCGGCCAACCTTAAAACCACTGTCGCCATTCAGATCCGGACTGGACGAAATTAACATCCACCAATTCCCCCGGCCGCACGGGCAGCTCCGGGGGGAGATTGATGATCAAAGGGAGCCCCAACTCCTGGCCGCCACGCAGATTGAGCGGCTGGCGCAGGACCTCGGCAATGGGTTCAAGATGCGAGCCTACCACCAGCACCTCCGTTTCGGCGCCCTGGCGATCCCCGCCCCGCTTTCGCACCTGTACGGGCATTCCGGGCTCCGGCTCGAACTGGATGGGTTGGCGAAGAAAGGCCACAACCCGTTCGGATTCGGACCCGCTGATGTCGAGGATGGGCTCCCCTTCCGTGACATATTCGCCGCCGCGTTTATGCATCCGCGCCACGCGGCCGTCCATGGGGGCTTCCAGCTCCACGGGCCTGAGCTGGGCCTCGGTCAACCGCAGTTCCTCCTCTTGAACGGCGATGGCGGCCCGTAGCCGCTCCTCGTGGGCGGTGAGACCTTCGATGCGGCCTTCCTCGTCCACGCCGAGGCGCCGCCCAATGGTCTTCTCGATATCCTCAACCACCTTCTCCAACTCCTCGACCTCGGCCCGCAAGGTATCGCGTTCGGCGGCGGCGGCTTCGTATTCATCGGTGGAAACGAGCCCTTCCGCGTGTAGCTGGCTTATCCGTTGGTACTCCGATTCCGCGCGTTGCAGCTGCACCCGTTTGGACGCCAACTCCACGCGTTTCGTCATGCCCTCCAGCCGCATCTGCTCCAGATCGAGGATGTTCCGCTCATGACTCATGATCGGCTCCATACCCGCCCGGATCAGGTTTATCTCGGCCTGTATCACCGCGAGCGCGTGCTCAACCTCTTGGGGATCCGTCCGGACAACCTGGGCCACCGTCTGGCCCGCCGTGACCTCGTCGAAGGCGCCCACTCGGAGCGTTCCCAGGGAACCGTTGGCCGGGCTCGCCACCGTCGCGCGCACCGACTCGACCTTGCCTATCATCATGGGGGGGGCGATATGCTGCCGCCAAATAAATCCAGCCGCGCTCGCGGCGATGATAAACACCACCACCGGAATGATCCGCATCCGAAAGGTGCGCCACCGCTCGGCCAGGGGGATGGGGATCGGCCTTTGTGAAGGGGAAGGCATCCTATATCTCCGATTCGTCTTCGGCCCTCATGCCGGACACGTGGGAAACGCCCGCCGTGTTTTGGACATCACTCAGAAGCTCATCGGCGCGATTTGGATCGCGGAGCAACAGCCGGTAGGAAAAATCCGTGCCCCCCTCGGCGTCTCTGGTGCGCTGGCTGGCGCAAATGGTCTTGCGGCTATGGCGTTTCAAAAGGGACTCCACCAGGCCTGCCTCGGACAAGGGGCGATCCCAATGGAAATTCAGGATGTAATCGTAGCGGTGGCGCGTTCCGAAACCGGTATACCAGAGGTAGATCAGCACCGACGCCATGATGGCGCACCCCATCGCGGCCGTCGCGTAGCGGAAGGTTCCGCACCCCATCCCCAGCACGATTACGCCAAGGATATAGGTGGTGTCCAGGGTATCGCGTAGGATGTTCCGGAAACGCACGATGGCGAACACCGCCATTAGCCCGAACGCCGTGACGATGTTATTGGACAGCACCATCATGACCAATGAAACGATAACGGGAATCAGGACCAACGAGTTCACGTACGTCCGGGAATAACTGAGGCCGGAATGGGTCATAATGTAGACCCACGCGATGACTTGACCGCACACGAATGCGAGAAGAAGCCCTAAGACCGTTTCCGGAACGCTCACGGGGGCGGCGGTGTAATCGCTTCTAAAAAACCACTCAACCAAAGCCCAAATCCTGGTGGCGGAACACCACTATGGT